>WGCB01000202.1 GCA_015494005.1 Caldilineaceae bacterium | reverse complement strand
GTGCGAGCTCCTATCGCTGGGGTGGGGCCAGGCTTTGGCAGCAGGGGTGGACGTCCACCGGCTGGACCCGGGTGGGGATGTGGATCACCGCTCCGCTGCCCTGGCCGGCGCGTCGAAAGGTATCCTCGTTTTATCACGAACCGAGATGGATGGCCAAATCGGAGAAAAGCGGCCGGGAGCGAGGGCCCGGGAAGACGCCGCGGCGGGCAGAGAAAAGCACAGGGCTCGGGGGAGGGCCCTGTGCTTGGGGAAACGGATTTAGCTGCGCTGGGGCCGGGCTTGGACCCGCAACAGGCGCTGGCTGGCCAGGAGGAAGCCCAGGAGAAGGAAGGCCAGCCCCACTGTCTGCATGGTAGGCACGTTGAGGATGTAGAAGATCACCCCCAGGAAGATGAGTCCGCTGGGGACCTCCAGCTGCAGGGCCGGGATGCCCTTGCCGATGTCGAAGAGGACCAGGCTCAGCCCCACCAGGGCCAGGGCCTCCCCAGCGAAGATGACCAGCTGGGGCAGGGAAGTGAAGGTGAAGAGCCCGCTCAGGATGAGCAACAGTCCCACCAGGCCCACCTTGCGTTCCTCCACCATCCGGTACCAGCAGAGGATCCCGTAGGCCAGGGCCAGCTTGACCAGGGCCCAGTAGACCTGGAAGATCAGGGGCGGGATGCCCAGCTCCAGGAAGGTGGTCCCCAGGATGAAGAGGGGATAGAAGAAGCCCAATCCCAGACCGTAGGCCAGGGTCCGCAGGCAGCGGGCCCGGCCCAGGGCGCTCGTTTCTGGATCCATGGACAGACCTCCTTGACGGTACATGCTTGGCGATACATGCCTGACGATACACGCTTGACGGTGCGTGGGTCACAGCATGAAGGCGCCCCCGCGGGAATGCGGGGGCGCCCACAGCCATTGTAAGCCACCGGCGCCTCTTCCCCAAACCGAGGAAGCGCCTGGAAGCCAACAGGCTGTTAGTCCGCGGCAGCCCCGGTGGGCGTCCGGCGGATAGTGCCCGTGGGCTCATCCTTGGCCGCCACGTCCCAGATCTCCCGCTCCAGCCGGTCCAGCTCCTCCAGCTTGCCTTCCCGCTCCAGCTTGCGCAGCCGGGCGATGTACATGCCCTCGGAGTTGAGCCGCAGCAGCTCCGTGGGCTTCACCCCCACGTTCTTGGCGCCCCGGCGCATGGCCCAGACGAACATGTAGCCCCAGAAGCCCAGGTAGATCAGGTAGATCAGGGCCTGCAGGGTCTTGCTCCCCGGGGCGATGAGGGCCGGCACGAAGGTGGTGGACGTGTAGGGATAGCTGCCCATCAGGTTGTCCCAGAAGTCCCGGGCCAGGGTGTAGGGCAGGTAGCCCAGGTAGAAGAAGGGCCAAATGAGCAGGCCGGTGATGTAGAGCAGGCCCGTGCGGCCGTAGTTGCGGAACTCACAGCCGATCATCAGGATGGTGCCCATGCCCAGCAGGATGCCGCCGAAGATGTCCATGGGCCAGGAGGTCATCTCTCGGATGGAGACTCCCGTGTGATGGAACTCCAGGCCGTTGGTGGCGGCGTAGGTGGAGCCGAAGGCCTCCGTGGCCCAGTGGTGCCCTTCCATGATGTTGAAGCCCACGAAACCGATGAGCATGACCAGACCCACCAGGAAGATGTGCAGGGACAGGGCCGCGAAGGGCTGGTAGGAGGCGAAGATGGTGCGCAGGGAGAAGGGGATGCGCCAGCGGCGGGCCGCCTGGGTCTCGCCTTTCTCCACCTCACGGCCCAGCTCCGGGTTGATCAGGCCACACTCGGTGCCGAAACCGGTCTTGGCTACGGAAGCGCCCAGCAGGGCACCCACCAGGACCAGCATGCCGATGTTGGCCAGGTTCTTGGAGACGAGCATGGCACCGTACATCTTGGTCTTCTCCAGGCTCTCGGCCCAGCCCATCTTCACCGCGTAGCTGTTGCCGGCCAGGGCGTTGTAGAGGATCACCAGGCCCAGCAGGACCATGAAGGCGTAGAGGACGATGCGCAGCCAGGACTTGTCCGGCTTCTCGGAGTAGGTCAGGCCGTCACCCCAACCCCGGTCGTAGGCCTGCTTCACGTACCATTTGGTCTCCTGGCTCTTGAAGTAGGGGGACAGGCGCAGGTTGCGCAGAAGAACGAACCCGATGAGAGCACCCACGGTGGCGAAAAGCATGACCACGATGCTCTTCAGGTTGAAGGCGGCGAACCCGCCCAGCAGGTGATGCAGGGTGCAGCCACCGGCCACCCGGGTGCCCCAGGCGAAGAGGAAGGCGCCCAGAGCTGTGGAGACCAGCAGGCCCTTGGGGTACTTGGCCCAGGCCCGGAACTCACCCTCTCGCCAGGCCAGGACCATGGCCGCGACGAGGGCGCCGATGATCACCCACTGGATGGAGGGCTGATAGTCCGGCTTGGTGGCGATGAGACTGCCGCCGAAAAGGGTCGTCTCGAATGAGGCCAACATGCGCGCCATGCCGCTGGTCACCCCGATGAACTTGTGCTTGGGATGCCCCAGAGGCAGGAACAGGTAGTTGATGATCTCGGCCGTCGCCGTGAGCAGGCCAGCGGTCCACCAGGGCCACTGCTTCTTCCACCAGCCCACCTTGGCATAGCCGTCTTTGAACTGCAACGTCTGACTTGCCATGGTTCCACTCTCCCGTGAACGAATGTTGTGTGATGGATGTGACAGAACTGCCGATGATACCCATGCAACCCAAAAGACGAGCCCACGGGCCCCTCACCATCCAGGATAAAACCAGGACAGAAAAGAACAAGATCCAACCTGTTATCTCAGCTATAAGTCGTAGCTTATGGTTCTCTCATTCCCGGTCTGCCCCGGCCTGCCTGCCCCATCGGATCGGTCCGATCCCTCCCCTACTTTTTGTGGATCCGGCGGGGATGGCCTATCATTTTCCCAAGTGCCTCAGCGCCCACGCCAGCCAGGAGCCCGCCATGGAACCGTTCAGCCTCTACCAACTGCGCATCTTCCAGACCGTGGCCGAGGAAGGAGCCATCAGCCGGGCCGCGGAGCGCCTCTACCTGACCCAGCCCGCGGTGAGCCAGCACATCCACGCCCTGGAGATCCACCTGGGCGCCCAGCTCTTCCAGCGGGGCCGTCGGGGCGTCACCCTGACGCAGGCCGGCAAGGTGCTCCTGGACTACAGCCGGCGCATCCTGGAGCTGACCGCGGAGGCCCAGCAGGCGGTGGCCCTGGCCAGCGGCGCTCGCACCGGCGTGGTGCGCCTGGGCGCCAGCCCCGGGGTGGGCCCCTGCCTCATGCCCGAGTGGATCGGCGCCTTCCACGCCCTGCACCCCACCATCAACGTCACCCTGCGCACCGCCCCCACCCCGCGGATCATCCGGG
>WGCB01000201.1 GCA_015494005.1 Caldilineaceae bacterium | reverse complement strand
GGGAAATCCCCACATCTTCCTTCCATATCTCCGGCACCAGAAAGGAACCACCATGCTCGCCATCCTCTTGCCCGCAACCTCCCTCCCACGGCTCAGGGCCTGGCTCCCCCCCAGCGCCCTCGCCCTCCTGTTGGTGACCGGGTTCCTGGGGTTGCTCCGTCCGGATCCGGCCCAGGCCCAGGCCACCCCACCGCCCCTGGTGATCAACGAGATCCACGCCGACCCAGCCCCGGACATGGCCGGCGACGCCAACGGCGACGGCCTGCGGGACTCGGAGCAGGACGAGTTCGTGGAGCTGATCAACGTGAGCGGCGCTCCCCTGGACCTGAGCGGCTGGCGGCTCCAGGACGGGGTGGGGGATCGGCACATCTTCCCGCCGGGCACCCTCCTGGCCGACGGCTGCGCCCTGGTGGTCTTCGGAGGAGGAACGCCCACGGGCCCCTTCGGCGGCAGCCTGGTGCAGACCGCCTCCACCGGCCTGCTGGGGCTGAACAACAGCGGGGACACGGTCACTGTCCTGGACAGCAACGCCCTGACGGTGACCAGCGTCAGCTTCGGCCCGGAGGGGGGCAACGACCAGTCCCTGACCCGCTTCCCGGACATCACCGGGCCTGAGCCCCTGGTGCTCCACAGCAGCATCACGGAGGCCAACGGCGCCCTCTTCTCCCCGGGCCTGCGGGTGGAGGGCTACGGCTTCGACGGCTGCGCCACGGGGCTGAGCATCCAGGCCACAGCCACCCTGACCAGCCAGGTGGGCCAGGCCATCGCCTACACCCTGACTGCCCGCAACGGCTTGACCCTGCCCCTGGCCAGCCTGGTGATCACCGATCGGGTGCCCCTGCGCACGGTCCTGGCCCAGGCGGAGGACGGCGGCCAGGCCAGCGGGCTCCTGCCGGGCAGCACCGTGAGCTGGACCGTGCCCTCCCTGCCCCCGGGCGGGGAAGTCCAGGTCCGCTTCCAGGTGACGGTGGCCGGCACCCTCTCCCAGGTGGTGAACGGGGCCTACGGGCTGACCGCGGGCAGTCTGTTGGCCAGCGGCCCGCCGGTGACCACCGTGGTGACCGGCGCCCTCTCCATCCACACCATCCAGGGGGCCGGCCACTTCTCCAGCTGGGACGACCAGGCCGTGGGCCCGGTCCCTGGCGTGGTCACCGCGGTGCGCTCCAACGGCTTCTACCTCCAGGAGCCGGACCCGGACGGGGATCTGGCCACCGCGGAGGGCGTCTTCGTCTACTGGCCGGATGTGGCCGGCCTCCAGCCCGGGGACCTGGTCCTGGTGGACGCCACAGTGAACGAGTTCTACCCCGGCGGCCGGGATCAGGGAGGGCTCTCCGTGACCCAGCTCACCAACCCCACGGTGCAGCGCCTGGCATCCGGCCATCCCCTGCCCGGGCCGGTGCTCCTGGGCCAGGGCGGGCGGCCGATACCCAACCAGGTCATCGACGACGACGCCAGCGGGGACGTGGAGAGCACGGGCAGCTTCGACCCGGAAACGGACGGCATCGACTTCTTCGAGAGCCTGGAGGGGATGCTGGTGCAGGTGAACCAGGCCCGAGTGGTGGGCCCCACCCGCTTCGGTGGTTTTGAGGCGGTGGCGGACGGCGGCAGCGACGCCACGGTCGTGAGCAGCCGGGGCAGCCTGGTCATCCGGGAGGGGGACTTCAACCCGGAGCGGCTCTTCATCGACGACGCCCTGGTGAGCAACGAGCCGGACGTGAACGTGGGGGATGCCTTCACCCAGCCCATCACCGGGGTGGTGGACTACGGCGATTTCAACCGGAATTTCAACTTCAAGATCTTCAACGCGGCGCCCCTGCCTCCGGTGGTCTCCGGCGGCTTGATCTCCGAGACCACCCCCCTGACCGGCACCGGGAACCACCTCACCGTGGCCACCTTCAACCTGGAGAACCTGGCCCCGGAGGACGGGCCGGGCAAGTTCCAGGGCCTGGCCCACCAGATCGTCCAGGGGCTGGCCGCGCCGGACATCCTGGCCGTGCAGGAGGTGCAGGACAACAACGGCTCGGTCAACGATGACCTGGTGGACGCCTCCCAGACCTACAGCATGCTGCTCACGGCCATCCAGGACGCGGGCGGACCGGTCTACGACTACCGGGAGATCCCCCCGGAAGACGGCAAGGACGGCGGCCAGCCCGGGGGCAACATCCGGGTGGCCCTCCTCTTCCGGCCGGATCGGGTCACCTTCGTGGACCGGGGCCATGCCGGCCCCACGGACGCCATCACCGTGACCCAGACCATCTCCGGGCCGGTGCTCTCGGCCAGCCCCGGCCGCATCGATCCCACCAACAGCGCCTTCAGCCGCAGCCGCAAGCCCCTGGCCGGGGAGTTCCTCTTCCAGGGCCAGCGCATCTTCGTCATCGCGGTCCACTTCAACTCCAAAGGGGGCGACGATCCCCTCTTCGGCCGGGTCCAGCCCCCGGAGTTCAGCTCGGAGAACAAGCGGCGAGAGCAGGCCCGGGTGGTCCACGACTTCGTGGCGGCCATCCTGGCCCTGGATCCCCAGGCCAACGTGGTGGTCCTGGGCGACATGAACGAGTACTACTTCGCTTCGCCGCTCCAGGAACTGCAGGCCGGCATCCTCACCAACCTCATCGAGCGCCTGCCCGAGGAGGAGCGCTACACCTTCCTCTACCAGGGGAACGCCCAGGTCCTGGACAATCTCCTGGTCAGCAGCAGCCTGGCCAGCCTGCGCCAGCCCGAGGTGGACATCGTGCACATGAACGCGGAGTTCCACGCGGAGACGCCCCACCGGTGGACGGACCACGATCCGGTGCTGGCCCGCTTCTACTTCGGCGAGTTGCGCTTCCTCTACCTGCCCTTGGTCCAGCGGTGAGCCATCCGCCAGGAGAGCGTCCGCGGACGCCGACTCCCCGAGCCCCAGGCTTCCGGGGATCGATCAGGACGCGAACAGGCCAGGGACCGAAATCCCTGGCCTGTTTTTGTGTCGAACTCCGGGGCCCCGCAGGGCGCCGGGCTAGCGGCTGGCGAAGGGCAGGAAGATGTGGTGGCTCCCCGCAGGCCCGTCGCCGTCCGCGGGGACGGTGGCCTCGCCCAGCTCAGCGGACGTGCCGTCCAGCCCCACCTCGTCCAGCCAGTAGTGGTAGGCCACGCCGGGCTGGGCATCGCTGTCCAGGTAGGTGTAGCTGGCGCCGTTGCTCCCCTGCCCCTGGGCCAGGATGATGCTGGCGTTCACCTTCACCGCATTGTTGCGGTCACCGTCCGTGCTGCGGTAGAGGTTGAAGCCCCAGGTGTCCTGCTCCAGGACGGTGCTCCAGGCCAGGCGGACGCCGTCGTCCACCCGCTGGGCCGAGAAGTCGGCCAGCACCACATCGTTGGGCGTGGTGGTGATCACCGCGCCGTCCTCCGCCTCGCCCACGGGGGTGCCCACCTCATCCACCGCACCGCCGGTGACAGCGATGTTCTCAGTGATGTTGGTGGTGGTGATGACCCGGAAGGTCACCAGCACAGTCACCGCCTGGCCGGGATCCAGATCCCCGAAGTGGGTGGTCAGGTCGTTCCAGACCAGAGCCTGCTCCGGCGGGCTGAAGTCGGTGATGTGGGTGTCCCACTCGGGGGTGGCCCGCACCGGCTCCAGGAACTGGGAGTCGAAGACATCGGTCATGGGCAGGCTGACCACCACGCTCTCGCTGGCGTTGGTGATCTGGATGGTGAAGGTGACCTCCTGGCCCACGGCCTGTTCCCGCTTGTCCACATCCTTGGTCAGGTCGATGCCGAAGCGGTAGATGCCCAGGTCCAGAGAGCGATCCTCCTGGCCGCCATCCAGGACCCCGGTGCTGTGGGTCTGGCCGGTGGCTCGGTCCGCATCGCTGTCCAGGGAATCGTCCACACCCGGCGCGTCCTGGATGGTGGGCACGTAGCCAGCGGGCAGGGTGGTCAGGTCGAAGACCACGTAGTAGTCACCGCTGGGCAGCCCTGTGAAGAGGTAGAAGCCGCTGGCGTCCGTGGTGGCGGTCATGGGCACGCCTGGGCTGACCTCCACCGGCTGCCCGGTAGTCGCGTCGTAGAGGGTGACCGTGACCCCGGCGATGCCGGTCTCGTCGCTGTCCTGCTCGCCGTCCACGTTCTTGTCGTGCCAGACCTGGTCACCCACAGCCACGGTGGCCTGGACCACCAGACCGGCGTCGATGGAGTTGTCGTGCTGGCCTGCGACCAGGACCACCTGAGCGGACCACCCGGAGACCGGGTTGGCGTCGCTGTCCACTTCATCGTCCGAGCCCTGGTTCGGCAGCGTGAAGTCGTAGCCATCCGGCTCAACGAACCGGACGATGTAGCAACCCGGCGCCAGGTTCTCGAAGCCGTAGAAGCCGTCAGGGCTCGTGGTGGTGGTGTCCAGGACCACTCCCTGGCAGTCCAGGAGTCGGACCGTCACGTCGGGCATGCCCGGCTCGTCTGCGTCCTGGATGCCGTCCCCGTCCACGTCCCGCCAGACGAAGTCGCCCAGGCTGGCCGGCTGCACCAGGCCCGCGTCCACGGTCATGTTGTTCTGGCCGGACGTCAGGTTCACGTCGCCGCTGCGCCCTGTGATCGGGTCCGCGTCGCTGTCCGCCATGTCGTCCGGGCCCTGGTCCGCTGCCGTGAAGCTGGAGCCAGCCGGGGCCACGAACTCCACTCGGTAGCAGCCGGGGGCCAGGTTCGAGAAGAGGTACTTGCCGCTGGCGTCCGTGGTGGTGGTGACCGGGTTGCCGTTGCCGTCCAGGACCGGGTTGCCCTGGCAGTCCAGCAGGTTGACCGTCACGTCCGCCACGCCCGGCTCGCCTGCATCCTGGATGCCGTC
>WGCB01000200.1 GCA_015494005.1 Caldilineaceae bacterium | reverse complement strand
GTGAAGTAGACGGGCAGCCCTTCCTGGCGCCGCCAGCGCCGCACCGCGTGGAGCAGGGCCACCGTGGCCGGCTCCCAGTAGAGGAGGCTGGGGGAGCTGGTCATCATCACGCCGTGCATGGCCAGGGCGTCCAGCTCGAGGATCGGCCCCAGCCGAGTCAGGTCCCGCTGGGCGATGGCCTCCCGCACATCCACCAGCCAGTTGTGCACGTGGGCCAGGCGTCCTTCCAGCAGGGGGCTGGTGGTGGCCAGGGTGTGGCCGCCCGCGCTGCTCACCGCCTTGTGGGCCCGGCTCACCACCGCCACCACATCCAGCAGAGGCCAGTGCTCCGGCGGGAAGAGGGGGTGGGCCACGCTGGTGGCGTCGTCCGAGCCCTGCTCCCACTCCACGAAGCCGCCGAAGAGGCTGCGGCTGGCGGATCCACTGCCCCGACGGGCCAGGGCGGAGAGGCGGGTGGCGTCCAGCTCCAGACCGGCCGCGGCGCAGGCCGCCACGGTCAGGGCTGCGAATCCGCTGGCCGAGCTGGCGATCCCCGCGGCCATGGGGAAGTTGTTGCGGCTCACCACCCGGGCCCGGTGCTGGAAGCCGGCCAGGGCCCGGATCCGGTCCAGGTGACGCACCAGCCGCTGGGCCGCCTCTGGGACCAGCCGCTGGCCGTCCAGGGTGATCGCGTCCTGGGCCAGCTGGCCGTCCACATCCCAGGCCACGGTGGTCACCGTGACCGCGTCGGCCAGGGTCATGCTGATGGAGTTGTTCAGGGGGATGTTCAGCTCCGGATCGGCCACGCCCCAGTACTTGATGAAGGCGATGTTGCTGCCCACTCGGAAGGTGGCTTTGGCCTGGGAAGGAGTGTCGGGCATAGGGTGGTGGATGGCTGGGTAATCGAACGGTTAAAAGCGGAACATGACGAGACGCAGAACAGGTAAGGAGCAGGGCATGAGGTCGTGGCGACTGCCAACTCCCAACTCCCAACTTCCAGCTTCCGGTTCTCGCTCTACCGTCCCGCCTCCCGCAACGCCGCCTCCTCGAAGCGGCGCAGCAGGTCGTCCAGGAGCTCGTCGTGGGCGTCGAAGTGGACGGTGACGCCCCTGTCTGTGGCCTCGATGCGGGCCTTCCAGCCGATGGCCTCCAGGCTCTGGTGCTTCTCCACCACCGCGCCCCCCAACCGCTTGAGGACCAGCTCCGCCTGGGCTGGGGTGAGCCCGGCGACCTCCAGGGACTCCTGCTCGAAGAGCTCCGCGCTCCCCGGGCTCTGGTGGGGGTCTCGCTCGTTGTTCGGATCGAAAGATGGTGTGCTGATGGGCATGGGACGGTCCTTGATCTCCGGTTGCGTTTTGTTTGCCTGCCCAGTATAGCACGGGCGCAGCCGTTCGTGAAGGGTGGTGCGAGCAGCGCGCAGGGCTTTATTCCCGGCTCTTCAGCAGGGGATCCCCGTGGGCATCCGCCACGCCCAGGGCCCGGAGGAAGCGGGGCACCAGGTTGTGCAGGAAGGCCACCCGCTCCGCTGGGGTGGCGTTGGGCAGGTGAATGCGCCCCCCGGCCATGGTGTCGTGGCCGCCCGCCGTGCCGTTGCGCCCCACGATGGAGCGGACCAGGCGACCCGCCCGAGCGTCGGGCACGTCCGTGCGCACGGAGATGACGATCCGGTCCTCGTAGATGCCCAGGCAGATGGCCCAGGAGACATTCTCCAGGCGCATGAGCAGGTCCGCCACCTCCGCGGCCATGTCCGGCCGGGTCATGTCGAAGAGCAGGCTCACGGTCACGTCCCCCTCGCAGGGCGGGATGCCGTTCTCCTCGCCGTTGGCCTCGTTGCGCCGCTCCTGCTCGTCCGGGCTAGGATTCGAGGCCGCTCCAGCCTCCTCCGGGGTGGGTTCCTCTTCCGTGCCGTTCGGGCTGACCGCGGCGCAGTGGTAGATGGTGGTGTTGGCCAGGGCGTCGCTCAGGCTGCGGAAATAGGAGCGGGGCAGGCGCACCTGCTCGATCTTGTTGAGCAGCTCGATGTCCGCCAGGTTGCGGGTGGCCATGTAGGCCCAGGTGTCCAGGGGCGTGGCCTGGCGGCTCAACCCTCGGGTGTCGGACTTGATGCCGTAGAAGAGGGCCGTGGCCAGGGCCGCGTCCGGGACCAGACCCACCGCGGCCAGGTACTCGGCCAGGAGGGTGGAGCAGGCGCCGATCTCCGGCCGCACATCGTGGACGAGGGCCCGAGTCTGGCTGCGCCGGGGCGGGTGGTGATCCACGGCCCAGACGATCCGCTCCAGGGGGATCTCCGTGCCGTAGAGCAGGTGGTTGCCGGCCGCGGGCTGGGTGTCCACCAGGACGATGGCGTCGAAGGCGTCCAAGGCGTGCTCCTCCGTCACCTCCAGCCGGGCGAAGTGGCGCAGGTGCGGGGTGAAGAGCTTGACCATGGTGCGGTTTTCCGCCCGGCCGATGAGCCCACCGTGGCCCAGGGTCAGGTTCGCGTCCGGCAGGTAGTGGCGGATGAGCTGTTCCATGGCCCAGCCGCTGGCGATGGCGTCCGGGTCCGGGTCGTTGTGCATCAGGACCAGGATCTGCTTCCGTTCGGCCAGGATCTCCATGGCCTGCTGGATGCGGCGCTCCACTGCGGCCCGCTTCTGGGGTTTGTACTCCTCGGGCAAGGCGAAGAGAGGGCGCTCCGAGTCGTCGCCGGCCGGACGCTCCTTCTCCCTGGCCTGCTCCTCGGCCGGATCCTGTTCCTTGGTCTGCTCGCGTTCCCTGGATCGGGTTGATGGGTCTATGGACATGCCTTGCTGCCGTGATGGGTGGGCGGACGTCTGGGTGCGGACTCCCGCTTGGCTCTCCTGTTCCTCCCATTATACCGTTATCTGGAGAGGTTGGGAGAATTTTGCTTCCCCCGTCTCCCGGATTCAGCCGCCGAAATCCGGTTTCGGATCTTCGGGGGGCTGTGGTATCATCCAGGCCGGGCTGAAATTTTTCTCCAATTTTACAGCCTGGCCCACTCTGGTGTATGATGGTGTCCACTGCAGGACCGAATCCCCCTCTCGTTCTTCCCATCCCTATCCACGCTAGGCAGGAGTTTCCTCCATGAACATCCGCAGCTTCGTCATTCCCACGGAAATGAAGCACGGCCTGGGGGCCATTGACGCCCTGGCCGACGAGGCCAAAGCCCTGGGCATGGCCCGTCCGCTCCTGGTGACGGACCCGGGCATCGTCCAGGCCGGTCTCCTGGATCGAGCTCTGGAGCCTTTCAAGCGAGCCCAGATGGACGTGGTCGTCTTCGATCAGGTGCGTCCCAACCCGCCCATCGAGCTGGTGGACCAGGGCGCGGCCTTCTACCAGCAGGAGGGGTGCGACGGCCTCATCGGCCTGGGGGGCGGCAGCTCCATGGACACGGCCAAGGCCATCGGCGTGGTGGCCAGCAACGGTGGCTCCATCCTGGACTACGAGTGGGCGGATCCCCAGCCCATCCGCCAACGCATCCCGCCCACCATCTGCGTGCCCACCACCGCGGGGACCGGCAGCGAGGTCACCCTCTGGGCGGTGATCACCGACCCGGAGCGCAAGATCAAGTTCAACGTGGGCGGCACGGCCCTCATCGGCGCTTGGCTGGCCCTCATCGACCCGGAGCTGACTTTCGGCCTGCCCCCGGCCGTCACCGCGGGGACGGGGATGGACGCCCTGGCCCACGCGGTGGAGTGTTACACCTGCGCCTACGCCCAGCCCCTGCCCGATTCCGTGGCTCTGCTGGCCATGGAGTACATCGGCCAGTACCTGCGGGTGGCCTTCGCCCAAGGGCGCAACGTGGAGGCTCGCTACAAGATGAGCATGGCGGCCATGCTGGCTGGCCTGGCCTACGGCACGGAGAGCGCCGGCGCGGCCCACGCCATGAGCCAGTCCGCGGGGGGCGTGCGGGACGTGCCCCACGGCCCCTTCACCGCCCGGCTCCTGGGCCCGGTGATGGAGTACAACTACATGGCTGAACCCCAGAAGTTCGCCCGCATCGCCCAGGCCCTGGGCGAGGACATCCGGGGGCTGAGCGTCTGGCAGGCCGCGGAGAAGGCGGTGGAAGCGGTCATGCGCCTGACCGAGGACGTGGAGATCCCCACCCTCCAGGAGCTGGGCTTCCAGGAGGAGGAGATCCCCATGCTGGCCCGCATCGCCTACGAGGATCCCCAGACCATCGGCAATCCCCGGGACCTGAGCGTGAAGAGCTACGAGCAGATCTATCGCCGGACCTTCGAGTTGGGGAAGAAGGGGTAGCGGGACACGGCGGACGAAAAAAGACGAGGGACGAAAGACGGTAGCCATTGAGCCCGGCACGGGAAGCGGATGGCTAAACTCAAGCCAAATTGGAACCAGCCGTTTTGGAGGCGCTAGGCGGGTCCGTGACCCGCC
>WGCB01000199.1 GCA_015494005.1 Caldilineaceae bacterium | reverse complement strand
TGGGGAGTGGTCCACGCCCAACGAGGTGATCTTCGAAGTGTACGTCGATGTGGATGAGGACGGCGAGGCAGATGCCGTGGTGAGCAACGACAGCGTGGGCAGCTTTCGAGGGGGCGACCCCACGGACCAGTTCGTGAGCGTGGTCCGGGATGTGGCGTCCGAGACCCAGGAGCTGGCCTACTTCCTGAACCTGGCCTCCGGAGCGGAGCTGGACACAGGGGTTTTTCACTCCGATGGCATGGTCCTGGCTGTGGATGCCCGGTCCCTCGGGCTCTCATCCCAGGATGCGGATTTCGACTACTGGGTCCTGGCCCGGAGCATCGCCACCGATCCGAGCTGGCAGGTCGTGGACGTGAGTCCGCTCCTGCACTACGATCTGGCGGCTCCTGGCCTGGGCCTGACCGAGCGGGGGCAAGGGGGCTTGCCCGTCTACTACGATCTGCCCGGCCGGGCGATCCAGGTGGCCTTTGAACGAGAGGCCTACATTCGTCTGGGTGATCAAGGGGTGTTGCTCATCCACCACTTTAACAGTGCCGGGCAGCGAGGCGAGGTGATCCCGGTGGATACGTCCTGGAGGTACTATTTTCCGTGGATAGGGAAGTGAGCAGGGGGGCGGGAGGGGATCAGCCCAGCCAGAGGATGCGTCCGCAGTTGGGGCAGAGGACGAGTTCGTCTTTGTCGCTGTAGGCTGCGCTGGCGATGCTTTTGGGGACCTGCATGTAGCAGGCGCTGCAGGTTTCGTCCGTGAGCTTGGCCACTGCCCGGCCCTGCTTTCGTTTGCGCAGGAACTCGTATCGCTCCAGGGTGGCTTCGTCCAGGGACTGGGCCAGGGTTGCTCTGGCGCGTTTCAGGTAGACGTATTCCTGCTTTCGCTTGGTCAGCTCCTGTTGGTATTCAGCCCGCTTGGTCTGCCATGCCTTTTCGAGATTTTCTAGGGCGGCACGTTTCTTTTCCAATGTGGCCTGGAGTGTCTCCAGCGTCTCCAGTGCCTTCACTCCTTGGTCTTCCGCTCCCGTCTTTTGCCGGCGGAGGGCGGCAATGCTGGCTTGCAGGGATTCCAGCTCCTTGGGGTTGTGGATAGCGCCGCTCATCAAGCGTTGTTCGGCCTCTCGGATGCGCGTTTCCAGGCTTTCCGACTCCAGCTCAGCGTCCCGGTGGGCCTGTTGCCAGCTCTGCACCTCCGCTTCCAGCGCCTCCACTTCTCCGCGTGCCTTTTCGATCGCGTCATTTCCGGTCAGAACTTTCTGCAGGGCGAGCAACCGGCGGCGAACCTTGGCTTGAAAGATATCGATTTCCTGTAACTTGTACAGCGTTTTCGCTCGACTCACGTCGGTTCCTTTCATGGCATTTCCAGGTCAACTGCTGTGTAAGATTATAGCACTCTGTGACCTTGCCCTGCAACACAGTACCAGTTGGTGGGCGATTTCGAGGCTTTTTGCCGTTTGACATAATGTTCGGCTTGATCGTGTATTGCGTAGGGGAAAGCGCGGAAAACCCGGGTGAAATGGCTGAAAAATGGCAGATACGGGTATTGTCATACGTATATTAGCGGGCGATGTTCGGTTGAAACGTCCGAAAGTGGATGCTATACTCCAGGCAACGAATCTGCCAGTCGACTTGGCTGACCGAGCATTCTTAGACGTTGTCATCACATGGATCAATTGCGACGGAGCGGAAGCATGACAGGTATCCCAACTAGTCCGATGAATGACCTGGAACAGGAACTCATCCGCATCATGATCGTCGAGGATCATCCCTTGTTTGGTCAAGGGCTGCGGCGAGTTTTGGAAGGCGAAGCTGATTTTCGGGTGATCGCCGAGATCAATGACGGTGGCGAGGCTGTGGAACGGGCCATTGAGATGGTGCCGAACGTGATCTTGATGGACATCAATCTGCCCACCAAGAACGGCCTCCAAGCCACCCGAGAGATCAAGAACAATGCCAAGTGCAGTAGCACGGGCGTTATCATCCTCACGGCCTATCACGATGATGAGCAGCTGTTCCACGCATTGCGAGCCGGAGCGGCCGCCTATTACCCGAAGGATGTCATGCCGAGCGAGTTGATTCCAGCCATCCGAGCCGTTGCCAAGAACAACTATGTGATTGGCGACGAAGTCATGAATCGGCCGCAGGTGGCTCGATGGATGCTCCGTCAGTTCGAGGAGCTGGCAGTCTTCGATGAATCTCCGGATGAGATGTTCATGCCTCTCAGCCCTCGGGAGATGGAGATCCTCCAGTACATTACGCGGGGGGCAAGCAACAAGGAGATTGCCCACATTCTCGGTATCAGTCGACAGACTGTGAAGAATCACATGAGCAGCATCTTGCGGAAATTAGCCGTCAACGATCGCACTCAGGCGGCGGTGTTGGCTCTGCGACGCGGCTGGGTCCGGCTAGAGGACACAGCCACTGGCTTGTAATTTACTTCCCTTTTCAGTGTTTCCTCCTGGTTGGTTTGTTGGTCCCTCCATTGCTGAAGGTAGGAAGTGCATTTTTGCACTTCCTACCTTTTTTTGGGACAATGGTTCGTCGAATAGATTGCGTATGCGTAGTGGGCATAGCTCGGGGAACACAAAGTTGGGGCAATACGGGGTGGATTTGTTTATGTCCAGATTACCAACCGGCCGGCAGGGACAGAGTTTTATCGAATTTGCGTTGATGATCATACTGGTGGGCATTGTGGTTCTGTCTATTTTGCTGATTATGGGAGACGATCTCCGAACCCTCATCAACGACCTCCTTCAGACATGGTTTCCCGAGGAAGGTGCAGGCCTTCAAGTTGACCTGGTGACTGCGATCCTTCATTGGCCCCTCTAACTGTTCCTTCTCTTTGTAGCCTTTTTGAGACCTCCCCGGCAGCACAGCCATGTTTGCTTCCGTTGCACCTCGTTTACATGATCTCAATCGGCTGATCTTGGATTTCCTTTTCCCACCGCGTTGCGTTTCTTGCGGACGGTGGGGATGGTTGTTCTGTCCTCACTGTGCTCAGGAAGTCGTACCGGCAGGGGATCACGTCTGTCAACGCTGTGGACGCAACGTGGTGGGGGCTATCGATCTCTGCCCCGTCTGCCAGGATAGCGCCCCAGTGGCGCTGCAGTTCACCCGTGCCGCGGCCCTCTACGGAGGTCCGCTTCGAGCAGCCATCCATGCTTTGAAGTATGAAAATCTTCCCGACTTGGGCGCACTTCTAGCCCGGTACTTGATCGCGGCAACTAACACCGAGGAGTGGTCTGCGGTCCTGCGAACGACAGACGCTGTTGTTCCCATTCCACTGCATCCTGCCCGGTATGCGGAACGCGGATACAATCAGTCGGCGCTTTTGGCGGCAGCCTTTGCCAAGCAGAAAGGACTGGCCATAATGCCGACATGGTTAACCCGGCAGCGCCAAACCCAATCCCAGACCAAGCTTTCCCGTGAAGAGCGTCGCTCGAATGTGGCCGATGCCTTTCGGGCAGATCCCCAGGTGCGGGACCGTTGCGTCTTGCTCGTTGACGATGTCTACACCACCGGCGCCACCATGGAAGCCTGCGCACAGGCCCTCGTGGATGCTGGAGCGAAGGCAGTCTACGGCTTGGCTTTGGCCATGCCGCCTTTTCAAGAAAGTTTGCCCTAGACTGGGAGTCTGTCCGAAGATCCAAAGGGGTCCTCTACAACTTGTAGAGGACCCCTTTTTGAGTGCTGGATCGTCTCTGGCTAGGCCGCTGCCTCGGAAGCAGCAGCTACCTGACCGTTCTGGGACTGGGCTTCTGGCGACTCATTCGGTAGCCTGGCCGTCACCTCGCTTTTGACATCCAAATTCACCGGCAGGCCCACAAGTTCCCGCAGCCGAGCATCGATTTCCTGAGCTAACGCCTGGTTCTCCATGAGATAGGTCTTGGCGTTGTGCCGCCCCTGTCCCAAGCGCAGATCCCCGTAGCTGTAGAAAGCCCCTCGCTTGGTGATCACGTCGTACTCCACGCCCAGGTCCAGGAGGTCGCCCACCTTGCTGATGCCCTCGTTGTACATGATGTCGAACTCGGCCACCTTGAAGGGGGGAGCCACCTTGTTCTTGCGCACGGTGACCCGGGTGCGGTTGCCGATGACGTCGCTGCCCTGCTTGATGCTCTGGATGCGGCGCACGTCCAGGCGGACGCTGGCGTAGAACTTGAGGGCCATGCCGCCGGAGGTGGTCTCTGGGTTGCCGAACATGACGCCGATCTTCTGGCGCAGCTGGTTGGTGAAGATGAGGCAGGTGCCGCTGGTCTTGACGGCGCCCACCAGCTTGCGCAGGGCCTGGCTCATGAGCCGGGCCTGGAGGCCCACATGGCTGTCACCCATTTCGCCCTCGATCTCGGCTCGGGGGACCAGGGCGGCCACGCTGTCCACCACCACCACGTCCATGGCGCCGGAGCGGACCAGAGCCTCGGCGATCTCCAGGGCCTGCTCGCCGGTGTCGGGCTGGCTGATGTAGAGGTTCTCCACGTCCACGCCGATCTTGCGGGCGTAGGCGGGGTCCAGGGCGTGCTCCACGTCCACGAAGCCGCAGATGCCCCCTTGCTGCTGGGCCTCGGCCACCACGTGGAGGCAGAGGGTGGTCTTGCCGGAGCTTTCCGGGCCGTAGATCTCGACGATGCGCCCTCTGGGGACGCCGCCCACGCCCAGTGCGATGTCCAGGCTGAGGCTGCCGGTGGGGATGGCCTCCACGTCCAGCCGGGAGGCGTCTCCCAGCTTCATGATGATGCCTTCCCCGAAGCGCTTGTTCAGGGTCGCTAGGGTCGTTTCCAGTGCCTTCTGACGGCCGTTCTTTGCCATCCATCCACTCCGAGCCTGCCGAAAGATCGCCCTGGATCCAGAGCGATGCGCTTTTTTCTGTACACTTATCAGTTTACTTTACATGCCCTGATTTTGCAAAACGATTTAGAAGCCCTGCTGGCTTCCAGCCCTGTCCCGGACCTGCCGGATCGGGAGGTGGGTTGGGAGTCGAATCAGGGCTGGCCTCGGGATCAACAACGACCGCCCGGGCAGAGCGGTCGCTGCTAGGATGGGCTGTTCTCCAGGCTCAGAAGCTGCCGGGAGGCGCGTAGATCTTCTCCCGCAGGGCGGTGATGTCCCGGCGCAGGGCCTCGTCTTTGGCCAGATCCTCGGTCACCTTCTCCACCCCGTAGCGGACCGTGCTGTGGTCCCGGCCACCCAGGATGTCCCCGATGGCGGGCAGGGAGAGGTCGTTCTCCTCCCGCAGCAGGTACATGGCCACCTGCCGGGCGTGGGCGATGTCCTTGGTGCGCTTGCGCCCAGTGAGCTCCTCCGTGGTGAGCCGGAAGTGCTCGGCCACGATCCGCACCACGCTCTGGGGTTCCCGGGGCCGCCGCTGGGGGATCAGGTCGTCCAGGATGGCCTCCGCCACCTGGCGGTTCAGGGGAGCCTTGTGCAGGGGTGCCTGCAGGATCAGCCGGTTCAGGGCTCCCTCCAGCTCTCGGATGTTGCTCTCCACCCGCTCCGCCACCAGCATGAGCACGTCCGTGGGGACGTAGGTGCCCATGGCGGCGGCTTTGGCCTGGAGGATGGCCACCCGGGTCTCCAGATCCGGCGGGGAGATGTCCACCTGAAGCCCGCCCTCGAAGCGGCTGCGCAGGCGAGCCTCCAGGGTGGCGATCTCCTTGGGCGGACGGTCACTGCTGATCACCACCTGGCGCCCGGCCGCGTGCAGGTGGTTGAAGGTGTGGAAGAATTCTTCCTGGGTGCTCTCCTTGCCACCGATGAACTGGATATCGTCGATGAGGAGGAGGTCGATCTCCCGGTACTTGTTGCGAAACTCCTCGGTGCTCTGGTTGCGGATGGCGCTGATCAGGTCGTTGGTGAACTGCTCCGACGAGCAGTAGAGGACCCGCAGGTTCCGCTCCAGCATCTCGTGGCCGATGGCGTGGAGCAGATGGGTCTTGCCCAGGCCTACCCCGCCGTAGACGAAGAGGGGATTGAACTGATGGCCCGGCCGCTCGGCCACCGACTTGGCTGCGGCGTGGGCCAGGCGGTTGTGGCTGCCCACCACGAAGGTCTCAAAGGTGTAGCGAGGGTTCAAGGGGGTGCTGCTGTATCCCTCATGGCGCTGAAACATCCCGCTTCTCCGCAGAATCTCCGGGGGGCGATGGGATCGGGCCTCCTGGGGGC
>WGCB01000198.1 GCA_015494005.1 Caldilineaceae bacterium | reverse complement strand
GTTGAACTTGGCCAGGAAAGCGCCGGTCAAGCCAAAGTAGGGGATGAGCCAGCTCCAGACCAGGAGCTCCTCCCCCTTGGCCCGCCCTGTGACCAGACGAACCAGGGCCCAGCCGGTTCCCAGGAGCGCGGCGATGCCCAGGGGCCATCCCAGCCCCCAACGCACCTGCTGCTCGATGAAATAGACGTAGGGCAGGGTGTTCCGGTACTGGCGGGTGAAGGGGAAGTCAGCCACGCCCCGCACCATCTGGCCCTGCTCCACCAGGGTGGCCTGGACGAAGTTCTTCCAGTCCAGGACCGCGTAGGGGCTGGTGAGGAAGAAGGCGGCGAAGGCCAGGAGCAGGGCCAGGGGCACGCTGGCCAGGGCCCAGAGCTGCACCCGGGCGTCTGGGAGGGGGCGCTGGCGCTCTCGCCAGAGGACCACCCCGGCGGCCACGAAGGGCAGGGCCAGGATGGGCAGGGCGCTGAACTTGGAGGAGATGGCCAACCCCATGGCCAGGCCGGTGAGCAGGGTGGCCCGCCAGCTCCGCTCCTGGACCATGCCCACGCCGCCCAGCACGGCCAGCACGGTGAAGGTGGTGCTGGCCGGATCCATGGCGAAGAAGTGGCTGAGCTGGATGGCCTGGGCGGTGAAGGCATAGAAGGCGCTGGCCAGGAGGCCGGCCCCAGTGCCGTAGAGGCGCCGGCCCAGGAAGAAGAGGAGCAGGATGGTCCAGGTGTCCAAGAGGGCGATGAGCAGCCGTCCGGCCACGGCCACACCGCCGCAGGGCTGGTTGGCCACCGCCATCTGCTGGACCAGGCGATCCGGGATGGGCAGCTTGTCCGCCAGGGGAGCCAGCTTGTGCAGGAGCTCCCCGGTGAGCACGCCCAGGTAGAGGGGAAAATGGCCGTAGGTGAAGCCCCGCCGCTCCTGACGCTGCAGGTCCCAGAGGGGGTTCAGCGGGCTGCGGTGAGGGTCCTTGAACTCCTCCCAGCTCTGGGGCCAGGCCAGGCTGGGCGCGTAGAAGCAGGCGGTGCTGCGCTCGTCCGGGTGGCTGCCGATGCCCCGGTCGAAGTTGAGGTTCCAGGTGCGGAGGGGCAGCCCGGCCAGCAGGATCAAGCCGAGAAGGAGGATGGTGGAGCGTCGGGTCAGGGGACCCCGGGCGGTCTCTGTCATGCGATTCCTACTTGGGCACGGGCGGCCAGTTGGGCAGCACCCAGGTGATCTGATAGGCCGGCGGTGGCGGCCAGAGGAGGTAGACGTCCACCCAGCTGTTCCAGAGGACCAGGTTGTCGTCGTCGTAGCCCAGGTCGATGCGTCGGGCCCGGATGGCGTTGCCCGTGTCCAGGGCGTCCCCGAAGCCGTAGCCGGTGACGTAGACCTTGCTGCGCAGGGGGACGATGCGCGGGTCCACGGCCACGATGCCGTAGCGCATGCGGGCGCCGGTGCGGGTGCGGCCGTACCAGGGGGCGTTGGGCGAGACCCCCGCGGTGCTGGCGCTGTAGCTGGAGGCCTTCATGCGGATGTGACGCCAGTAGGTGATCTCCTGGCCGTCGGGGGTGACGAAGGTGCGGGGCACGATCTTCTGGCCGTAGGCGATGACCCGCTGGGCCGGTTCCTGGGCCACCCACTTGTCCTCCAGGACCCGGCTCACCTCCTCCCCGTCCTCGTAGCGGACCCGGTAGCGGCGCCGGGTGATCCCCTCCGCGCCAGGGTTCACCAGCTGTTGGGTGTCGATGAGTAGGTTTTCGTCCGGCACGAAGACCGTCTCGAAGGGAACGATGTCCTCCTCGATCTCCACGTCCTCCCGCACCCGGGTAATGCGGATGGCCACGTTCTCGTAGAGAGGCGCATCCAGAGGCGGAGAGACCTGGTCCAGACCAGCCACGCCCACGCCCAGCTGGGTCAAGGCATCCCCCACCGTCTTGCCTTGGGTCCGGGTCTTGAGCAGGCGGCCGTCCACCTCCAGGCTGATGGGCGTGCTGCGCTGGATGAAGACCCGCAGCCCCGTGCTCACCGGGCTGCCCAGGCTGGGCTGCACGATGTCCCCCAGGTAGAGGGTGATCTCCGCCTCCCGCAGGGCCTCTCCCACGGTCTGGGCCGTGGTGCGGATGGTGAAGGGCAGGTTGCCGTCGTCCACCACGATGGGGATGGCCCGATAGACGCGCAGCTGCAGGGGCTCGGTGCGCATGGCCTCCCAGGCATAGCCCCGGTCGTAGGTGGGACGCTCCAGGGCCACGGCCGGCGGCGGCAGGGGATCGTCCAGGGCCACCCGCTGGCCGTTGAGGAGGATGCGGTCATAGGGATCCGCGCCGATCCCCGCGTCGGCCAGCAGTTCACCCACCGTGGCAGCCCAGCTCTCCACCGTCATGTCCCGGCCATCGGCCAGGACCCGGGCCGGTCGGGCTCGCTGGATGGTGATGGCCATGTCCCGCTTCAGCCGAGCTGTCGGCGGCAGGGAGAAGCGGTCCCGGGGCGAGAGGTCCAGGCCCAGGTCCACCAGGAGGGGCTCCAGAGTGCGCCGATGGGTGATCACCGTCTCGGTCACCCCGTCCACCGTCACCTGCACAGGGATAGCGCTCCAGCTCCAGAGCAGCCAGAGCCCGGCCAGGGCAGCCAGGGGCACGCCCACATTCCGGGCCAGGCGGGCCAGGAGCTGGCGGGTGACGACCTGAGAGGGCTCGGTCCTGGTGCGTTCCAGGGGCGGTGACAGGGTAGACATGCCGTCTATTTTACCTACAAGTGGTCACATTTCAAAACCCTGGCCGATTCTCCGGTCTGGGGAGAAGATGGTGGCAACCAGATTCCCGGCCCGAAATCCTTGGGGAACGGCAGAGGGTGCATGCACTGAGAACAGGGTGCCCGGCTTTGCCAAGGACGCGGCCTCCGTGCTAGCATCTCCATACTATGATCCCGACCCAGGCGCCCACAACCGAAGATCGCACCGAGACCCGCTCCGAAACCCGATTCGAAAGCGGGCCGAACCTGATCACGGGGATGGCTTGGCACCGGCCGCTGGTGCTCCTCGGCCTCCTGGTGGGCTTTGCCCTGCGCCTCTTCCGCCTGGGCGGGGAATCCCTCTGGTACGACGAGACGGTGAGCGTCTTCCTGGCCCAGCGCTCCATCCCGGAGCTCATCGCCCACACCGCTCGAGACATCCATCCGCCAGGCTACTACGTGCTCCTTCACGCCTGGCAGGCCCTGGTCCACCCCTCCCTGGCCCATGGGCTGGAGTTCCTCTACGCCTGGCCCAGCCTGGCCTTCGGCCTCCTGCTTCTGCCCCTCCTCTACGCCCTGGGACGCAAACTCTTCAATCCCCAGGTGGGGCTGCTGGCCCTTTGGCTGGTCGGGGTGAATCCCTTCCACATCTGGTACAGCCAGGAAGTGCGCATGTACACCCTGGGCGCGGCCCTAGGACTGCTGGTGCTGTGGGCCGCCATCCGCTGGTGGGAGGACGGGGACCGGCGCTGGCTCGCCCTCTACGCGCTAGCGGCCGGGACAGGGCTCTACGTCCTCTACTACTTCGCCTTCCTGCTCGTCGGGATCAACGGCCTGGTGCTCCTCTGGTTGGTGATGGACCGGCGTCGGCGAGCGCCGCTGGTCCGCACCCTGGGAGCCTGGAGCCTGGCCCAGGTGACGGCTCTGCTCCTCTGGCTGCCCTGGTGGCCGGTCTTCTGGCGGCAGATCACCCAGCCCCCGGTGCCCCCCTGGCGCACCCTGGTGGAGCTGCCGACCATCCTGGAGGAAGCCCTGGCCGGGCTGCTGGTGGGACAGACGCCACCTGGCGGGGAGCTCTGGCCCTGGGCTCTGCTCAGCGGAATTCTGCTGGTCCTGGGTCTGGCCTTCGGGGAGCGGACGAGGCGGCGATCATCCGTGCCCTGGCCTGTCCTCAGCCTGGTCCTCTACTTCGCGATCCCCGCGGGGGCCATCGCGCTGCTGAGCGCCCTGCTCACTCCCCTCTACCACGTGCGCTACCTCTTCACCTACGCGCCAGGGGTGATGGTAGTTTTGGCGGCGGCTCTCTGGGGATTGAGAAGGTACTATCGATGGCTATGCGAAATCACCCTGCTGGGCCTGCTTGTGCTCAGCGGCTGGGGGCTCTCCGAGTTCTGGTCCAACCCGGTCTACCGAGCGGACGACCACCGAGGCGCGGTGGCTCACCTGGCCTGGAACTGGCGGCCTGGAGACGCGGTGATAGTCAACGCGGGCTGGGTCTACACGGCCCTCTCCGTCTACTGGCCAAAGGAGTTGACAGGTCCAGAGAGCACCCTCCCACCGAGACCCGCCTGGTCTGGCCGCTTGTCTGACTACGCGAACCAATCTCTCCCAACTCCCCTCCCCCTGGCGTGGCCCTCTTTCCTCCCTGTCCTGCGCACGGGCAGCGTGGACGGGCCGCCGTCTCTGGGCTGGGGCCTGGCCGAGAGCGATTTCTATGCCATGAGCCGGGCCGAGACCCTCCAGGCCCTGGAGCGGGTGGCGGAAGAGCACCCCCGCCTCTGGCACTACCGCCTCTACGACACAGTGAGCGACCCGGAGGGGGCGATCCGAGACTGGCTGGCCCAGGAGACCGCTCTCCGCTGGGATCAGCCCTACCCGGGCCGGGATTTCCTGCGGCTCCAGCTCTTCGAGACCCAGGCCGAGCTCGCCACGGCACCGCCCCCCACCCCGGATGATGTCCTCTTCGGGGAGAGGCTGCGCCTGGTGGAGCATGCCGCGCCGGACACGGTTCCCGCGGGCACCGTGCTCTACGCCTGGCTGGACTGGCAGGTCCCCCAGGAGCTGGCAGCCCCCCTGCCGGACCTGCGCATGAGTCTGCGTCTGGTCCCCAGGGAGCCGG
>WGCB01000197.1 GCA_015494005.1 Caldilineaceae bacterium | reverse complement strand
AGATCCGGCAGGGTGGGCACGGGGGCATCGGCCTGGACCAGGGTCGTGACCGAGGTCAGGGCGCCGATCTGCCGGGCCACCCCAGGAGGCACAGCGTGCGGCGCGGTCAGCAGGGCCTGGCGCAGCTCGGCCAGCTGCTGGGCCACCCCGTCCAGCAGGCGGTGCAAGGACTCGGCGGAACGGCCATCAGAGGAGTGCGTGTCTGGGAAAGCAGGGTCCGAAGGATGGGCGCCAGGAGGGCGTTTGTCCTCGAAGGAAACCATAGCCGACTCTCCGTCGTGCCGGTCGTTCAGGCGTTTCCAGCGGCGTCTCGGGCCAGGGCTACGCTGTCGACACACCGCCAGGGGGATGGGCAAAAACACGTGGGTAACCCGGTTCAGAACCGGACTGGGGCCAGTATAACAGGTCATCCAGGGGCGTACAAATGGCCTGGGGTGCAAGTAAGAGTTGTCAGAGACATGACTGTCAGAGCACGAAAGCTGGAGAGCTTCTCCCTGAGCACTGAGATTCCCTGACAACTTATAATTGCACCCAATGGCCTGAAACCAACTAACCAAACCCGAGGCCTTGTGCTATAATACGCCCCACTCCTCGGAGCCTTCTCCGACCATCAACCCACCGTCATCACCCTGAGAAAAGGCCGGATCCATGAACCTACACCACCTCTTTGCCATCCCCCTGACCCGCACGCCGGACAAACTCTGCCTCCAGTTTCGCCAGGGCAACCAGACCCGCACCTTCACCTACGCGCAGCTCTTCCAGGCCGCGGACGAGCTGGCCGCCACTCTCCAGGAGTGGGGCCTGGCCAAGGGAGACCGGGTGGGCTTCTACCTGGGCAACCGGCCGGAGTTCGTGGTGGCCTACCTGGCGGTGATCCGCCTGGGCGCCATCATGGTGCCCATCAACCTGCGCTACCGGCGCCGGGAGATCCGCCACATCCTGGGGGACTGCGAGCCTCGCCTGCTCATCACCGAGCAGTCCCAGCTGCCCATCCTGGACGAGCTGGAGGACGAGGAGCGGGCCTCGGTGGAGGCAGTCCTGGTGGTGGATGCCTTCAACGACTGGCTGCCCCAGCAGCCGGGCAAGCTGACGCCTCCAGTGGTCACCGGCAACGACCTGGCCCTGATCATGTACACCTCCGGCACCACAGGACGGAGCAAGGGGGCCATGATCAGCCACAACAACGTTCTGGCCACGGTGACCGGCCTGCTGGCGGCCTGGGCCTGGGAGCCGGATGACGTGCTCCTGCTCACCCTGCCCCTCTTCCACACCCACGGGCTGGTGGTGGGGCTCCACTGCGCCCTGGCCGCGGGGGCCACCACCCTGCTCCGTCCTCGCTTCCGGGCCCAGGAGACCGCGGACGAGCTCCTGAGCGGCGAGCCCACCCTCTTCTTCGCGGTGCCCACCATCTACGTCCGCCTGGTGGACGAGCTCAGCAAGCGCCCCCGGGCCGACCTGGACTTCAGCCACATGCGCCTCTTCTGCTCCGGCAGTGCGCCCCTGGCCCCGGAGACGTTCAAGGCCTTCCGCCGCCTGACCGGCCACACCATCCTGGAGCGCTACGGCATGACCGAGACGGGCATGAACCTGAGCAACCCCTACGCCGGTCCTCGCCTGCCAGGCACCGTGGGCATGGAGCTGCCCGGCGTCTTCAGCCGCATCGTGGACAAGGAGGGCCAGGACCTGCCCCCAGGCGAGGAAGGGGAGCTACTGGTCCGAGGCAGCAACGTCTTCCAGGGCTACTGGCGGGACCCAGAGAAGACCCAGGCCAGCTTCAGCCACGACGAGCTGGGCCAGCGCTGGTTCCACACCGGGGACCTGGCCCGCCTGGACCCGGAAACGGGCTACATCACCTTGCTGGGCCGCAGCCACGAGCTCATCATCAGCGGGGGCTTCAACATCTACCCCCGGGAGATCGAGGAGATGCTGGAGACCTACCCGGGCATCGCGGAGGCCGCGGTGGTGGGCAGCCCTCACCCGGAGTGGGGGGAGGTGCCCGTGGCCTACCTGGTCCTGGAGGAGGCGAGCCAGGAGGAAGGGCTGGACGAGGAGGCTCTGGTGGCCTGGTGCAAGACCCAGCTGGCCAGCTTCAAGGTCCCCAAGGAGTTCCACACCGTGGACGAGCTGCCCCGGAACGCCATGGGCAAACTCCAGAAACACCTGCTGAAGCAACGCCAGGCCCAGCAGGGGCAGTGAGAGACGCCGCCATGGCCGCCAGGAAAGGACGTCGGCGCAGGAAACAGTCCCTCAGCCGCTTTCTCAGCTACGTCCTCCGCCACAACCCCGACGCCATTGGCCTCACCCTGGACCGGCAGGGCTGGGCCAAGGTGGACGAACTGCTGGAACGGGCCCGATCCGCAGGCGTCCCCCTGGACCGGGCTACGCTCCGGCAGGTGGTGGCGGAAAACGACAAGCAGCGCTTCGCCCTCAGTCCGGACGGTGAGCGGATCCGAGCGCGCCAGGGCCACTCCATCCCCGTGGACCTGGGCCTGCTTCCTGTCCAGCCCCCGGAGTTCCTCTACCACGGCACCGCCCGGCGCAACCTCCCCTCCATCCGCCGCCAAGGCTTGCTGCGAGGGAAGCGCCACCACGTCCACCTCTCCCCGGACGAGGCCACCGCGCTCCAGGTGGGCCGCCGCCACGGTGAACCGGTGGTCCTCCGCATCCGGGCCGGGGAGATGCACCGGGACGGTTACCGCTTCTACCTGACCGAAAACCGGGTCTGGCTCACGGAGCACGTGCCGCCTCGCTACATCGACTTCCCGGACGGGGAGAGCCCACCCTCCGGCGCTGCACCCCAAGACCCCTGGAAAGAGACGCCATGAACCCGGGTCCACTGAGCGGTGTCACCGTGGTTTCCCTGGAACAGGCGGTGGCGGCCCCCTTCGCCACCCGACAGCTGGCAGACCTGGGCGCCCGGGTCATCAAAGTGGAGCGGCCAGGCACCGGGGACTTCGCCCGCCACTACGATCGCACGGTCCACGGCCTCTCCAGCCACTTCGTCTGGATCAACCGGGGCAAGGAATCCCTGGCCCTGAACCTGAAGAGCCCGGAGGGGAAGCGCATCCTGGAGCGGCTGCTGGCCCAGGCGGACGTCTTCGTCCAGAACCTGGCCCCAGGCGCGGTGGATCGCCTGGGTTTCACCACGGAGCGGCTGCGCACCGACTATCCCCGGCTCATCATCTGCCACATCTCCGGCTACGGCCCGGCCGGCCCCTACCGGGACAAGAAGGCCTACGACCTGCTCATCCAGGCGGAGACCGGGGTCCTGGCCGTCACCGGCACGGAAGAGCATCCGGCCAAGACCGGCATCCCGGTGGCGGACATCGCCGGGGGCATGTACGCCTACTCGGGCATCCTGGCCGCTCTCCTGGCCCGGCAACGCAGCGGGGAAGGCACGGTGCTGGAGGTCTCCCTCTTCACAGCGCTGGCCGAGTGGATGGGCTACCCCCTCTACTACACGAAGTACGGCGGCCAGGCGCCTCCCCGGGCTGGGGCCAGCCATGCGGCCATCGCCCCCTACGGCCCCTTCCCCACGGCGGACGGACCGGTGCTGCTGGGCGTCCAGAACGAACGGGAGTGGGCCCGTTTCTGCCAGCAGGTGCTGGAGCGGCCGGAGCTGGTCGCGGATCCCCGCTTTGCGGACAACGCCAGCCGGGTGGCCCATCGGGAGGCGCTGCACCGGATCATCGGCCAGGTCTTCCAGGAGCTGCCCCGGGAGGAGGTGGTCCGCCGCCTGGACGCGGCCGGGATCGCCAACGCCCAGATGCGCCGCGTCCAAGAGCTGGCGGAGCATCCCCAGCTGCGGGCCCTGGATCGCTGGCGGCAAGTGATGACCGAGGCCGGCCCGGTGGAGGCCCTGCTGCCCCCGGTGAGCATGGCCGGCTGGGAGCCCACCCTGGGGCCGGTCCCAGCCCTGGGCGAGCAGACGGATGCCATTTTGGCGGAGCTAGGCTACGGCCCGGAGGAAGTGGCGGCCCTGCGGGCATCCGGCGCGGTGGGGTGAGGAGGTAGCGAACGACGGTAAACGACGGTAGACGAAGGACGGAAAGCGAGTCTACCGCCAGGATCCTCTCCTGGACCCAATCGCCGAATCGCTCCAACCTTCGACCTTCGTTTCACACTCCAAGAGGAGGACAGGCTGTGTCCGGTCGCTTCTACGAGGATTTCCAGGTGGGCGACGTCTACGAGCATCCCCTGGGGCGGACGGTCCTGGAGACAGACAACGTCTGGTTCACCCTGTTGACGGTGAACCCCAACCCCATCCACTTCGACGCCCACTACGCCAGCCAGACGGAGTTCGGCAGGCCCCTGGTGGACTCCACCTTCACCCTGGCCCTGGTGACGGGGCTCTCCGTGGCGGACATCTCCCAGAACGCCATCAACCTGGGCTGGGACGAGGTGCGCCTGCCCGCGCCGGTCTTCCACGGGGACACCATCTACGCCCAGAGCCGGGTGCTGAGCAAGCGGGAGTCCCGCTCCCGGCCTCACATGGGCATCGTCACGGTGGAGACCACGGGCTTCAACCAGGAGGGCACGGTGGTGATCCAGTTCAAGCGCACCATCCTGGTCTACAAACGGGGCCAGGCGCCGGAACGTCCTCGCCCTCAGCTGAAGTGACGGCGTCCCCGGAGACGGCGGGCCAGGTCACGGCACGATGAGCACCGGGCAGGGCGCGAAGCGCAGCACCGCGGTGCTCACGCTGCCCAGGAGCATCTCGGCCACGTTCTCCCGCTTCTCCGCCCGGCTGCCCATGACGATCAGGTCCGCGTTGTGCTCCCGGGCCGCGGCCAGGGTCACCTGGGCCGGGGGGCCTTCCCGCACGTCCGGGGTGGCCTGGATCCCCGCCCGTTCCAGGACCCGCACCGCGTCCTGGGCGGCCTCCCGAGCCACCCGGCGGTAGCCCTCCGCCAGCTCCTCGTAGCCCTCGGCCCACTCGTAGACCCGGGGCAGCTCGTAGGCGTGGACCACGAAGACGTGGGCCTCCTCCACCCGAGCCACATGCTCCGCGTAGAGCAGCACCCGCTCCGCGGCCAGGGAACCGTCCGTCGCGAAGATGATGGTCTTGAACATGGTCGCCCTCCTTCCCAGGGATCGTACCAACCGGCCCGCACGCCCCCTTCACCGCTCCTCAACGCCGGGCGGCTGGGCTATTCCGGCGTCTCTTGCTCCGCCAGGGGCCGGGCCGGCGTTTCGCCGATCGGCCCTTCCTCCGGCGCCGTTTCCAGATGGGCCACATCGTTGACCGAGATGACCACGCCGGGCAGCGCTCGCCCCGGGCCGTCTCCCCTGGGCGCCGGGTAAGCGAGCACCCGGTTGATGGCGGTGTTGTCCGTGCGCAGCCGGCGCAGGTTGCTCAGATCCAGCCCCAACAGGTGCAGGAGATAGGCCCGGAGCACGCCGCCGTGGAAGACGATGAGGACGCGCTGGCCCGGATGGCGCTGGGCAATGGCGTTCACTTGGGCCACGATGCGGGCCTGGGCCTGGGCGTAGCTCTCCCCGCCGCCCCGCTCCAGGTGGGGATCCACCACGTCCGTGGAGGCGGCCCACTGGCGCGGAAAGCGCTGGGCGATCTCCTGGAAGGTGAGGCCGGCCCAGACGCCCACATCGATCTCCCGCAGGCCCGGGTCCACCTGGACGGGCAGGCCCAGGGCCTGGCTCACGGGACGAGCCGTCTGCTGAGCCCGCTGCAGGTCGCTGCTGTAGAGGGCCGCGAAGGGGCGGCGGGCAGCTATCCGGGCCAGGCGTTGGGCCAAGCGAGAGGCCTGCTCGTGCCCTCGGGGAGAGAGGGGCAGGTCCGCGTGGCCCTGGTAGCGCCCTTCCAGGTTGCCCATGCTCTCTCCGTGGCGGATGAGCCAGAGTTCGGTTGCCAGCTCCCGGCCTGCGTCCATGGTCCCGTCCCGGTCCTCAGCTTCTAGCTGGGTTTCTCGTTGAAGTCTCTCTGCTGCCATTATACTCGGGAGGGGAAGGGGCGTCCAAGAGCTGGGGCTGGACGGGGCAGCCCATCCCCTCGCCCGGGGCTGTAAGCTGCCTCTTCAGCTTGTGCGACGATGGGGCTCAGTGTACAAT
>WGCB01000196.1 GCA_015494005.1 Caldilineaceae bacterium | reverse complement strand
CGATCAGGGGCATGTAGATGGCATGCTCCGCCTGGCCCTGCTCCCCGCCCGAGGCGCAGGCCTCCACCGAGACCGCGTCCACGTACATGGCCGCCTTGCCCGCGCCGCCATCGTTGTAGACCCCGAAGAGGAGGCGGATGCGCTGTCCCCGGAACTCGCTCAGATCGAAAGTGACCGTCTCCCAGCCCGAGGCGTTGCGGGGCTCCTGGAAGACGATCCGGGTGCGGCTCCCCGCGGTGATCCAGAGGTACTGGAAGTCCCGCTCCTGGCTGGTGGCCGGATGGAGGGTGCGCCAGATCTGGGCCTGGAGGGTGATGCTCTCCGCGTCCCCAGGCAGGTCGATCCACTGGTAGCCGGTGCTGTCGCTCTGGGCGTTGCTCCCGCTTTCGGGGATGCCCAGGAGCAAGCTGCGCTGGCCGGTGAAGGCCCGCTCGTCGGTGTAGACCCCCGGTCGGGGCGTCAAGGGGATGGTCCAGCCGCCAGCCTGCTCGAAGTCACCGTTCACCACCAGCTGCTGGCAGCTCTGGACGGCCACCGCGCCCTGGACGCCCCCGGTCCGGGTCAGCGCGCTGGGCTGGGACGGCTCGGCCGGTTCCTGGCGGGTGAGCATGCGTCGCCCTCCGGTGAACCAGAAGGCCAGGAGGATGAGCAGGGCGAAGGCCACTTCCAGGAGGATGGTCTTGGGGCTTTGGCGTCTCAGGATGGACATGGCGGTCTGGGATTGGGCTATCGAGGCTGGGGCTGGCGAAACGTCAAGTTAAGCCTGCATCAATTGGGCCTACTATAGCACCCCTTGGCCTCTGGGGCAAAGGAACCGCCGGGAGCTGACGTCCTCGCTCCGGGTGGCGCGCAAGGAGCCGGCCTGCCGGGCCCTCCGCAGCACGGGAGGGCGCCCAGGGCAAGCCTCCCCGGCCGGATGCGCAGCTCCCGAGAAACGGGTGCAAGTAAGAGTTGTCAGAAGATATGGCTGTCAGGGCACGAAAGCTGGAGAGCTTCTCCCTGAACACTGGAATTCCCTGACAACTCATAACTGCACCCGAGAAACGCCCCGGTTGGGAAATCTTTGGCCTCGGTGATATAATCCGCGACTGGATCCTGGCCGCCAGGACCCTGGCGCCACCATCCTGCGCCACCATCCTGCACCACCATCTTGCACCGCCGATCCACGACGCCGCCCGCCTTGTTCCAGATCCCATTTTCCCGAGACCCGTTTCCTGCACCCCCGTCCATGACCTCATCCTACCGGCTCACCCAGGACCCGCTCTTCTACGTCACCGCCGCCCTCTTCGCTCTTTTAACCACCAGCCTGCCCGCCTTCCTGGGACAGGCCGCCCTGCTGCCCGTGCTCCAGGCCCTGGGCTTGACCATCTTCGCCGGCGTGGCCCTGCGCCAGGAAGGTCCGGCTACGGCCCTCAAGCTGGTGGGCCTCTGGCTGGGCGTCCAGTTTCTGACCGTGCTGGCCGTGACCTTGATCCGGCCCGGGGCCGCAGAGCGGGCCCTGGGGGACGGCTTCGCCTACCGGGCCAGCTACGTCCAGTGGTTCTTCACCGGCCAGGGCCTGCCCCACGCCGTCACCGCGGAGCCCCTGGGACGCCTGGCCCAGCTGGCCGGGATCGTCCTGGGCAGCCTGCTCACCGGCGGCCTGGTGGGGGCCTGGTTCCTGGCCAAGGCGGTGAACCAGTTCGCCTTTTCCGTGGGCGTCCTGGCCGAGGAGCTGGGCGGCATGGGGGTCATCGCTGGCCTCACCCCCTGGAGCCTCCTCACCCTGGCCGGGTACGCGGGGCTCGTGGTGCTCCTGGCCGAGCCCATCGTCAACAACATCTGGGACGTGGGCCACTTCCTGAACAAACGCCGCCGCCTGCTGGTGACCTCCCTGACCTTGCTCCTGGCCGGCCTGCTCCTGGAGCTGGTCCTGCCCGGCGCCTGGAGCCGCACCTTCCGACCCTGATCGACCAGCCATCCCCCAACTCACCGAGTGAACCATGCGCATCAAGAAAGTTGTCATCCAAGGCTTCAAGACCTTCGCCCGCCGCACGGAGTTCGTCTTCGACCCGGGGGTCACCGCCATCGTGGGGCCCAACGGCAGCGGCAAGAGCAACGTGGCCGACGCGGTCCGCTGGTGCCTGGGCGAGCAGAGCTTCGGCCTGATCCGCTCCAAGAAGACCGCGGACGTGATCTTCTCCGGCAGCGACAAGCGGGCCCGGCTCAACATGGCCACGGTGAGCATCACCCTGGACAACCGCAACGGCGAGCTACCCATCGACTTCAGCGAGGTGGAGATCACCCGCCGGGCCTACCGGGACGGGGAGAACGAGTACCTGCTCAACGGCCAGCGGGTCCGCCTCCAGGACATCACCGAGCTCCTGGCCCCCAGCGGACTGGGCAAGCGCACCTACGCGGTCATCGGCCAGGGCCTCATCGACCGGGTCCTGAGCCTGAAGCCCGAGGAGCGCCGGGCCCTCTTCGAGGAGGCGGCTGGCATCACCGGCTACCAGTCCAAGCGCACCACGGCCCTCCGCCGCCTGGACGCCACGGAGCAGAACCTGGAGCGGGTCCAGGACATCATCGCCGAGATCAGCCCCCGCCTCCGCTACCTGAAGCGTCAGGCCGAGCGGGCCAAGGAGCGGGCCCAGATCGAGGCGGACCTCCACGGCCTGCTGCGCCAGTGGTACGGCTACCGCTGGCACCGCACCCTGGAGGCCCTGGAGGAGCATCGCACGGCCGAGGCCAAGCTCCAGGAGACGGTGGCCGCCCGCCAGGCCCGGCTGGAGGCCGTGGGCGCCCGCATCGAGGAGCTGCGGGAGGCCCAGGTCGCCCTGCGGGAGCGGCTCAACGAACTGCACCGGGCCAGCAGCCAGCAGCACCAGGCCGCGGAGGAGGTGGGCCGTCAGCTGGCTGTGGCCCAGGAACGTCACCGGCAGCTCCAGGCCCGGCAGGAGGAGCTGCAGCGGGAGCTGGCCGAGCTTCAGCTGCAGCGGGAAACGGTGGCCACCCGAGTGGAGGAGCTGCGGGAGAGCGTGGTCGCGGCCCAGGCCCAGCACCAGGAGCGCCAGGACGCGGTCCGGGCCCTGCAGAGCCGCCTGGACCAGCGCCAGCAGGAGCGCAACGCCCTGGTCCGGGAGCTGGAGCAGGCCCAGCAGCGGCTGCGGCGCATCCAAGAGCAGGCCGCGGACCGGCGCAGCCGCCTGGAGCAGCTGGCGGAGCAGCGCCACGCCCTGCAGCAGGAGCGGGCCGGCCACGAGCAGGCCCTGGACCAGATCCAGCGCCAGGTGGAGCAGCTCCAGGCGGAGATGGCCCAGAGCCAGGCTCAGCTGCGGGAGCTGGAGCAGACCATCCAGGCCCGGCAGGCGGAGGTGGCGGCCCTGGAGGAGGAGCTGGAGCGGATGCGCCAGGAGCAGGAGGCGGCGGAGGCAGCCCGGCAGGAGGCGGAGCGGGCCGCGGACCGGCTGCTGACCCGCTTCCACCTGCTGGAGCGCCTGCGCAACGAGGGGGCCGGCTACGCCAGCGGCGTGCGGGCCGTGCTCCAGGCCCAGGAGCTCACCGGCATCATCGGCACCGTGGCCTCCCAGCTCCAGGTGCCCCCGGCCCTGGACCGGGCCCTGGAGACGGCCCTGGGCGGGGCCTTCCAGCACGTGATCGTGGAGGGCTGGGAGCAGGCCCAGCAGGCGGTGGACTTCCTCAAGCGCAGCCGCCAGGGTCGGGCCACTTTCCTGCCCCTGGATCGGCTCCACGTGGCCCCGGCCATCCCCGCGCCCAAGCTGCCGGGCATCCTGGGCAACGCGGCGGAGCTGGTGAGCTATGACCCCGCCGTGGCCCCGGCCGCCCAGCAGCTCCTGAACCGAGTCTGGGTGGCGGAGGACCTCACCGCAGCCCGCCGGGCCCTGGATCGCCTCTCCCGAGGGCCTCGGCCCACGGTGGTCACCCTGGAGGGGGAGATCGTGCGGCCGGGCGGGGCCATCACCGGGGGCAGCGACAGCCGCCGCCGGGACGAGTCCATCCTGGCCCGGGAGCGGGAGTTCCGGGAGTTGCCAGCCCAGATCCAGGCGGCCAAGGAGCGAGTGGCCCAGGCCCAGGAGGCCAGCCGCCAGATCCTGGAGCGCATGGCCCAGAGCGCCGGCCAACGGGATCGCCTGCAGATGGCCCTGGAGGAGCTGGCCCGACAGCGCCAGCAGCAGCAACGGGCCCTGGAGGAGCAGCGCCTGCAGCTGGCCCAGGTCCAGCAGCGGGCTGGCTGGCAGCGGGAGCGCATGGAGAGCATCCAGCAGGCCCTGGCCCGGTTGGACGAGCAGGAGCGCCAGTGGCAGGAGGAGCTCACGGAGCTGGTGGCCCAGGAGGCCCAGGCCCAGGAGGCGGTGATCCGGGCGGAGAGCGGCGTCACGGACCAGAGCGTGGACCAGCTCCTGCAGCAGATGGCCGACCTGCGAGCGGCTGCGGCCCAGGCCCTGGGCCATCTGCGCAGCCAGGAGGCCCTGCTGGAGAGCCAGCGTCGCACCCTGCGCAACGTCCAGGACCAGATCCAGTCCAAGGAGCATCGGCTGGCCAACCTGGAGCGGGAGTCCCAGGAGTTGAGCCAGACCATCCAGGAGCTGAGCCAGACCGAGGTCCGGCTGAGCCAGGAACTGCACAGGCTTCAGGAGCAGATCGCCCCTTTGACCCAGGAGCTCCAGAAGCGGGAGGCAGCCCAGAAACAGGCCGAGGCGGAGGAGCGTCACCTGCAGCACCTGTTGCGCCAGGACGAGATGGCCTGGAACGAGGCCCGGCTCCAGCTCCAGCGCACGGAGGACAGCCTGGAGAACCTGCGCCGGGAGATCGCCCACGACTTCGGTCTGGCCGAGATGGAGGCCAGCGAGAGCGTGGCCTACCAGCCGCCCCTGCCCCTGAGCGCGGTGGTGGCTCAGCTGCCGGTGCTCACCGAGCTGCCCCCGGGTTTGGACGAGGAGGTGCGGGAGATGCGGGCCCGGCTCCGGCGCCTGGGCAATGTCAACCCGGACGCCCCCCGGGAGTACGAGGAGGCGGCCAGCCGGCACCAGTTCCTCATCACCCAGTCCGAGGACCTGGAGGCTGCGGCCGCGGATCTGCGCCAGATCATCCGGGAGCTGGACAAACGCATGGAGGTGGAGCTGCAGCGCACCTTCCAGGCCGTCTCCCGGGAGTTCGTGCGCTTCTTCCAGGCCCTTTTCAACGGTGGCACGGCCAAGCTCACCCTGACGGACCCGGAGAACATCATCAACACCGGGGTGGAGATCCTGGCCCGGCCCCCGGGCAAGCGCCCTCAGAGCCTGGCCCTCCTCTCCGGCGGCGAGCGTTCCCTGACGGCCCTGGCCCTCATCTTCGCCATCCTGCGGGTCAGCCCCACCCCCTTCTGTATCCTGGACGAGGGGGACGCGGCCCTGGACGAGGCCAACGTGGATCGCTTCCGGGAGGTGCTGGAGGGGCTGGGCGATCAGACCCAGTTCATCCTCATCACCCACAACCGGCGCACCCTGGAGGCTAGCAACGCCATCTACGGCATCACCAGGGGGGACGACGGGGTGAGCCGGGTCATCAGCTTGCGGTTGGAAGGAAACGAGATGGTGGAGACCGAGGAGGGGCCAGGAACCGCCGGGCCGGCAGGGGCGAGCTCCGGGGCGCAGGCGACGGAGAAGCCACCGGAGAGACCACCCGAGGAACCATCGGAGAAGCCGGTGGTGCGCATGTAGCCGGGCGAGGATGGGCTCAGGGCCGGAGGAGCCGGGCTAGGCCTGGGCCTCCCGAGGGGAATCGGTCTGCTCCTGGGGAAGCGGAGGCAGGGGCCACTGGGCCTCCAGCTCCTGGTCCGGCTCGTAC
>WGCB01000195.1 GCA_015494005.1 Caldilineaceae bacterium | reverse complement strand
TCTTCCAAACGCAAAGGGCCCCGGACGAATCCGAGGCCCTTTAGCTATTGGCCTGGTGACCCAGGCGAGGAGTGTTTCTACTTCACGGTCAGGGGCAGGAAGATCTGGTGGCCTACGAAGATCTTCACCTCCGTGCTGGCGGAGGCCCCGTCGCTGTCCGTGACGCTCAGGGTGATGGTGTGCTCACCCGGCGTCAGGCTGTTGACCGGGATGGCCGGCCCCACGCCCAGGATGCCCTCCTTGTCGCTGCTCCACTGGAGAGCCGAGTCGTCCAGGGTGCCGTCCTCCAGGTCCAGCGCGCCGCCCTGTAGGACCACCAGCTGGCCAGGCAGGAAGATGTTGCCGTCCCCGGGGTTGGTGATGATCACCGACGGCGGCTTGTTGGGGATGCTCACCGGCGCGCTCTCGTCCATGCCGATCTGTATGCCGTCCGTGGCCAGGACCCGGAAGCGGGCGCTGCTGCTGCCGGCGAAGGCGTCCACGTCCACCGGGTAGGTGGTGGTGACCAGTCCAGTGGCCAGGAGGTCCCAGGTGGCGCCGTCGTTGTAGCTGTAGAGCACCGAGTAGCTCAGGGAATCCCCGTCCGCGTCGCTGGCCTCCCAGGTGAGCTGCTGGGTGGTCCCTGCGGCCCAGGTGGTGGGCGTGACCGGGTTGGTGATGGTCACCACCGGCTTGTTGCCGCTCACCGACTGGCTGGCCAGCACGTCCTGCCCGCTGAGGAGCACCACTTCCGTGGTCCCATCCACCCAGGGGATGATCAGGGAGACGTCGGCCTGGGCCGTGTCCTCCGGCGGGAAGGGGGGATCGTCGCCGCCACCGCCGTGGGCGCTGCGATTGCCGCCCGGGGAGTACTCGCTGGCGAAGCTCACGCCGAAGTCCTCGGTGTAGAGCGGATTGCCCTGCCCGTCCCGCAGCTGGATGGCGTAGCCGTCGCCGGGCAGCAGGTACTCGGAGCCGTTCTGCACGCCCTCCAGCAGGTGCAAGTTGGTGAGGGCCCCAGGGTTCTGGGGATCGTAGTTCGGATGCTGGGGGTTGTAGATGGTGGCGTTGACCACCAGCAGAGACGAGGCCTGGCTGGGCTGGAAGTTCTCCTTGCCCAGGCGCCCCCCATGGCCTTCATGGTCCGCCTCCGCGGTGTTGATCCCAGCCGCGTCCAGCTTGCCGGACATGTAGTTCCAGGTGTAGGGGGAGATCCAGCCCTCCTTGGAGCCGTTGGCCGGGCAGTAGCTCATGGCATCGTGGGTGTTGGAGGGGTCGTAGATCTTGGCCGTGATGGGGTTGAAGCCGTACTCCTGGATGCTGGAGGTGCTGTAGGGGAAGTTGGAGCTGCTGTCGTTGGAGCCGCAGTCGTCTCCGCCGGTGTCTGTGTGCTTCAGGTCGTAGTCGTGGAGGAGCTCGTGGGCGAAGATCAGGGCCCCGCCGCCCGGGTTGTCCGTGCTGGTGCCGGGCCGGTCCGTGCCGATGCCCACCACGCCCAGGCCGCCGGCATGGGGATAGACGGGCATGTCCGCGTGGCCGCCGCTGTAGCCGTCGTTGGGCGCCCAGCCGTAGACGTGGTCCGCGCCGGTGAAGGCGCCGGTGCCGAAGAGCCAGGCCAGGGCGTTCTCCAGGATCCACTGGCTGTTCAGATACTTGATCAGGTCGTGCTGGCCGCTGCCGGTGGCCAGAGATTTCGTCCAGTTCAGGTAGCCGCTCTTCACGCTGTAGTCGATGCCGTTGGTGCGGATGGGCAGCAGCTGCTCGAAGAAGCTGGCCGCGCCGCCGTTCACCGCCCAGCCGCCCGCGTACTGGTCACCGGTGTAGCCGGAGGGGTGGTAGCGCAGGCGCTGGCCCACGATCTTCAGCTTGTCCCGCTTGCGGAAGGTGCGGGTGAGGTAGCCGCTGCTGGGATAGCGGTTGTTGGTCTCGTCAGTCTCGCTGATGACGTTGTCCGGGTCCACCTCGGCCCAGAAGTCCACCACCACGTCGTTGTTGAAGTTGACGTTGAAGTAGACGTTCGCGCTGTCCGTGGTGCCCTGGTCCAGGGTGGGGACCGCCTTGCCCGTCACGTTGGCTGTGTACCAGACGCCGTTGGCCCGGATGTGCAGGCGCACCGGCACGTTGTTCAGCCCGCCGAAGATGCCGCTGTACTTCAGGTAGATGCGGGCGGTGGCGTTCTTCTTGTTCACCAGGGGCAGGGAGTTGTCCGGGCAGCTAGCCAGGCCCTCGCTGGTATTGAAGCACTGGATGCCCTGGGTCAGCTCGATCCCGAAGATGGAGAGGTCCGGCTTGATGAGGTTGGGGGCGAAGATGGGACCCGGGGGCAGGTAGGGGACAGCGATGATGGGAGGCGTGGTCGTGGG
>WGCB01000194.1 GCA_015494005.1 Caldilineaceae bacterium | reverse complement strand
GGACCACCTGGGGCTGGTCGATCTGGCTGAGGACATCGATGAGGTAGCGGGCGTTGAAGGCGATGTCCAGCTCGTCGCCCTCCACCAGGGCGTCCAGCTCGTTGACGTTGTCCCCCATCTCCGCGCTGGTGGCGATGAGCTGCACCGCGCCAGGCGTCTCCCCGTTGGTGGGGATCACCTTCAGCCGCACGATGTTGGCGTTGTCCCGGGCGAAGAGATGGGCCACCCGCACGGCCTTCAGGAGCTCCTGGGTGTCCACCACGGTGCGGGTCTGGTAGCTCTTGGGGATGATGGCTCGATAGTCCGGGAAGCGGGCGTCGATGAGCTGGCTCACGATGTCCACCTTGTGGAAGGCGCCCCGGGCCTGGGTCCCCTTGCCCTGCACCCGGAAGAGGATCTGGTTCCGGGCCTGGGTCACCGTGACCTGGACCGGCTGCTCGTCGTCCGCGTCGGCCAGGACCCGGGCCAGCTCGCCCAGGCTGCGGGCCGGGACGATGACGGTGATCTCCTCTTGGAAGGGATGGTCCAGCTCCACGCTGCGCACGCTCAGGCGGTAGCCGTCGGTGGCGGCCATGGTCAGACGATCCCCCTTGAAGGCCACCTCCACGCCGGTGAGGGTGGGCCGGCTCTCGTCCGTGGCCGCGGCGAAGATCACCTGGTCGATCATCTTGCGCAGGCCGGTGGTCTCCAGGGCGATGGTGCTGCCCTCCAGCACCTCCGCGGTCTCCTCGGGGCCGTTGCCGTTGTCCACGGTGGGGATGATGGGGAACTCCGCAGCGTCGATGCCCTTGATGTTGGCGTCGTAGCGGGCGCACTGGAGGTGCAGCGTCTGGGTGCGGACGGCCAGCTCCATGTCGATCCGCTCCGGCGGCAGGCTGTTGACGAACTCGGTCAGCAGACGGGCCGGCACGGTGATGGCCCCTTCGTCCTCCACCCGGGCGCCGATCCAGCAGTTGATGCCGATCTCCAGGTTGGTGGCAGCCAGGCGCAGCTGGTTGTCCTTGGCCTCCAACAGGATGTTGCCCAACACCGGCAACGTGCTGCGGGACGAGACCGCCCGCCCCACGATGGAGAGCCCTTTGGCGAGGTTTTCTTGGAAGCAGCTTACCCGCACTACGTCCTCCTAAGGATAGATTTGCAGGGATTGATTCGCAAGGTGAGCAGGTCGTGGCGGGGACCGGTGGTCCGTCCTCGCGACCGGGGATGTTGATTGACGATAATATAGCATATCTGAGGATTTGGTACAAACATTTCCGGCTATCTTATCGCCCCGGTGTCTACGCCGCTCTCGCCCTGGCCACCGCTCTCCGTGGCCCCTTGCCCGAGGGGAAACCAGGCCCGGCTGCGCAGGATGATCACCACGGCCAGGACGGTGATCAGGGTGAGGATCCCCTCGGTGGCCACCGGGTTGGTGTAGCGGACGGCCAGCAGCGCGGCCGCGTTGAGGAACGTGTGCCAGAGGACCGAGAGCCAGAGCCACCTCTGCTCCCCGTGCACCACGGCCCTCAGCACCAGCAGGGAGGCGGAGATGTGGAAGGTGATGGCCAGCACCCGCTCCCAGACGCCCAGGAAGGGCATCCACCAGGCCATGCTGCGCAAGCTCTCGATCTGCTGCCGGAGGAGATCCGCCTGCTCCGGGCTGGTGTTCTGGACCAGGGACAGGAGCCGCTCCCCGGCCAGGATCAGGGCAAGGCTCACCGCGGCGGACAGGCCCACCAGCAGGATGGCCTCCATGCCTCCGTGGCCGGCGCCGAACATCACCCCCTCCTTCCAGTCTCGCACCTTCTTGCCCAGGTAGCGCATGACCAGGTAGCGCCCCACCTCCTCGAAGAGGGCCGCGCTGAGGGTGAGCACCACCAGGTTGATCCAGAAGGCGGTGTCGGGGTCCATCTCCGCGAAGCGACCCCGCAGAGCGATGGTGACCACTGCCAGAAGCGGGATGCGCAGCAGCATCTGGGAGGCCGTCCAGGTCAGCGCGCCCCAGCCCCAGGAGCTCCAGGAGGCGCCGAGGCGGCGATGGATCCACCAGGCCAGGACGAAGGGGCCAATCACCACCAGCAGGATCTGCAGGGCCATCATGGCGACGATCATGGTGTTGCACTCCTTTCGTGAACAAGCCCGTAGACCTGGGCTTTGACCCGGGCCAGGCGGGCTCCGTGAAGAGGGTAGCGCCAGGCCGCCAGCAGACCCACCAGCACCCCAACCCAGGGAGCCAGGACCATCAGCCCTCGCAGGCCCGTGGCCACGGCCGGCGGCTGGGCCGGCAGGGTGGGATCGTAGCCGGTGATGGCCAGCATGCTGCCGATGAGGATCCCCTGGAAGGCAAAGGCCGCCCGGATGACAAAGCCGTTCATGCCGAAGAACATGCCTTCCCGCCGGGCGCCGGAATGGAGGGCGTCCTCGTCGATCACATCCGCCAGCATGATGTCCCGCAGCATGAGCAGCCCGGCCAGGCCCACCCCCAGCAGCCCGGTGACCGTCACGGCCTGGTTGAAGCGATCCACGAAGGCCAGGGGGATGAGGGTCAGGCCGAAGAGGAGCAGGGAGGCCATGAGGGCCCGGCGGCTGCCCCAACGGCGGGCCGCCCAGGTCCACAGGAAGAAGGAGGGGATGGCCACCAGGAAGGCGGCTCCGCTGAGCAGGCCCTGGCGCAGACCATCCGTCTCCCCCAGGACGTACTTGGCGTAGAGGGGCACGATGGCGGGCAGGATGAGTAGCACGAACTCCACGGCCACGTTCATGAGGATGAACCAGCGGAAGGAGCGGCTGGCGAAGGTCAGGCGCAGGGACTCCAGCAAGGGGATCTCCCGCTCTTCCTGGGCTGGATCCTCCCGGCTGCCCAGGAGGGAGACGAGGAAGGCCAGGGTGGTCAGCCCGCCCAGGAGCAGCCCCATGCGGGCCCAGCCCACGGCCTGGGCGATCTCCGCGGTGAAGGTGATGCCGATGATCACCGCCAGGATGGAGAACATCTGGCGCAGGCCAGAGACTTTGGCCCGCTCCGCCTGGCTGGGGAACATCTGGGGGAAGAGGGCCACGTAGTTGATGGTGATGGCCGACCAGAGGGTGTCGAAGAGGAGGAGCACGGCCAGGAAATACCACCAGAGGGCGCCGAAGAGCCGACCGCCCTGGGCCACGAAGCTCCCCGGCGGCATCCACAGCAGGGCGAAGCTCAGGCCCAGGGGCAGGCTCAAGCCCGCGATCCAGGGGATGCGCTTGCCCCAGCGAGTGCGGGTGCGGTCACTGAGCTGGCCGGCTATCGGATCGTTCACCATGTTCCAGAGGGTGAAGAGGGTCCACGCCCAGCTCATGGCCAGGGGGGCCAAGCCCAGCACGTCCAGGTAGAAGTACTGGCTCCAGCCCACGAAAGCCTGGTAGGAGAGGGCCACCCCGAACATCCCGAAGGCGTAGGCCAGGGTGCGGGGCAAGGAGTGGCGGGAAGGAGGGTTCTGGGCTCTCATGCTCGGCGTCTCGGTCACGGAAGCAGCCCTTTCCAGGTGAGTGAAACGGCGGGAGGGCGCTGGCTGTTTCGATTTGACAGCGAAACGGGCCTTCGCGTACAATGCATGCAATTATTGAGATATGCAACTTTTTGCATGGATAACCACACTCCCGGATGGACAGGGGCAATTTCGTGCAGGTCAGGGAGTACGATCATGGGGAGAACGATCATGGAAGGTCTCGCGTTTCGTCTTGTGGACGGTCCCACCGAGCCAGGCGCTCCGGTCCAGGAGGCCCTGGACTATGCCGTCCCGGCCCAGCGATTCAAGCTGCTGGCGCACCCGGTGCGCCTCCGGATCCTGGACATCCTGCGCCGCCAGGCCGAGTGTGTCTGTCACATCGAGGCGGTGCTGGGGAAGCCCCAGCCCTACGTTTCCCAGCAGCTGCGCTACCTGCGCCAGGCCGGCCTGATCCGGGCGGAGCGCCAGGGGACGAACATCTTCTATCACCTGGCGGATCCCCAGGTGGAGGCCATCCTGGAACTGGTGCTGGGCCCGGTGCCAGCGGACACAGAGCACGACTGCGCGGGCTACAGCGACTCCTGTCCCTGCCCCCGCTGCAGCGCATGAGCCCGGCTCCTGGGCCATTTTCCCAGGTTCCGCCCCAAACAGCAATTTCGTTTCGTTGTCACCCACCGTTCTTTCATCCGTGATTCTGGAGGCATTCCGTGTCCACTTCGTCTCGAGAGATGACTGCCAAACTCTCCCTGGTCGATCGCCTGCGCCAGGGCCCCCAGACGGACCTGTCCGCCTGGGCCACCGTGATGGCCGCCGCCCTGATCTGGCTTGCCCTCTGGGGTCAGCTCCAGGGCTTCGCCAACTGGCTGAGCTACCAGGTCCTGGGCCTGGCGGAAGGCTCCCACCTGGGCGAGTCCGTGGCCTTTTTCCTCTACGACGTGCCCAAGATCCTCCTGCTGCTGAGCGGCATGATCTTCCTGGTCTCCACCGTGCGCACCTTTTTCAGCGTGGAGCGCACCCGCCAGCTCCTCGGCGGCAAGCGAGAGGGGGTGGGCAACGTGCTGGCCGCCCTCCTGGGCGTGGTGACCCCCTTCTGCTCCTGCTCCGCGGTGCCCCTGTTCATCGGCTTCGTGGAGAGCGGCATCCCCCTGGGCGTGACCTTCTCCTTCCTCATCGCCACCCCCATGGTGAACGAGATCGCCCTGGTGATGCTCTTCGGCCTCTTCGGCTGGAAGATAGCGGGCCTCTACATGGGCACCGGGCTGCTGGTGGCCGTGGTGGCTGGCTTCTTCATCGGACGGGTGCCCAACGTGGAGCGGGGCGTGGAGGATTTCGTCTGGCAGATCTCCATGGGCCAGGCCGCGCTCCAGGAGGCCAAGCCCAGCTGGCGAGAGCGGTTCACCAAGGCCTGGCAGAGCACCAGGGAGATCGTGGGCAAGGTCTGGCTCTACGTGGTCATAGGCATCGCGGTGGGGGCTGGCATCCACGGCTACGTGCCGGCCGGGGCCCTGGCCGACATCCTGGGCAAGGAGGCCTGGTGGAGTGTGCCCGCCGGCGTGATCCTGGGCATCCCCATGTACTCCAACGCCGCGGGGATCATCCCGGTGGTCCACGCGCTGATGGAGAAGGGCGCCGCCCTGGGCACGGTCCTGGCCTTCATGATGAGCGTGGTGGCCCTGAGCCTGCCGGAGATGATCATCCTGCGCCGGGTGCTGAAACCCCGGCTGATCGCCACCTTCGTCGCCATCGTGGGTGTGGGCATCATCTTCACCGGCTACCTGTTCAACTTCGTGCTGTGAGACCTGGATCTGTGAAACCTGGATCCGTTGACATCGGGGGTCCTGGAGACCTCCAACCATCTTGAGCAAAAACGAACCGAAACACTGGAAACGAAACACAGAAAAAGGAGTATGGCAATGATCATCAAAATCTTGGGCACCGGCTGCGCCAACTGTCAGAAAGCCAAGGCCCTGGCCGCATCGGTGGTGGCCGAGCTGGGCCTGGATGCCGTCGTGGAGGAAGTGACCGACATCCCGGCCATCATGAGCTACGGCGTGATGAGTACCCCGGGCATCGTCATCGACGAGAAGCTGGTGGGCTACGGCGGCGTCCCCACCCGGGAGCAGATGATCCAGCTGCTGCAGCAAGCCGGGGCCTGATCGCCCGCCCGGCTTGAAGGGATGCCTCACGTGAAAAAGCGAGTCCTGTTCCTGTGCACCGGCAATTCCTGCCGCTCCCAGATGGCCGAAGCCATCGTCAACGCCCGTCTGGGGGATCGCTGGCAGGCCTACAGCGCCGGGACCCAGCCCGCCGGCGCCGTCCATCCCAAGGCGATCCAGGCCCTGGCCGAGATGGGCATCCCGCACCAGGGCCGCTCCAAGCACGTGGACGAGTTCCGGGGCCAGCCCTTCGACCTGGTGGTGACGGTCTGCGACGACGCGGCGGAGAACTGCCCGGTCTGGCTGGGGCCGGGCCAGCAAGTGCATCTGGGTTTCCCGGACCCGGCCGCGGCCACCGGGAGCGATGAAGAAGTGATGGCCGTCTTTCGAGCGGTGCGGGACGAGATCGCCCGCAAGGTGCCGGCTCTGCTGGCAGAGATGAGCGACGCCTGAGCCGTCCCAGTTCCGGACTTTCCCAGGAGGTGGAGCATGTCCCAAGCTGTGAACGCCCTTTCGAGCCCCGAAGCGACCGTGAAGAAAAAGCTGTCCACCCTGGACCGCTTCCTGACCCTCTGGATCTTCTTAGCCATGGCGGCCGGGGTGGCCCTGGGATGGCTCTTCCCCGCCGGAGTGCAGGCCTTCAACGACCGCTTCTCCGTGGGGACCACCAACATCCCCATCGCCCTTGGCCTGATCCTGATGATGTACCCGCCCTTCGCCAAGGTGAAGTACGAGGAGCTGGGGGAGGTCTTCCGTAACACCAAGATCCTGGGCTTTTCCCTGATCCAGAATTGGCTGGTGGGGCCGGTGCTCATGTTCCTCCTGGCCATCACCTTCCTGCGCGGCTATCCCGAGTACATGGTGGGCCTGATCCTCATCGGCCTGGCCCGCTGCATCGCCATGGTCATCGTCTGGAACGAGCTGGCCGCGGGTGACACCGAGTACGCGGCTGGCCTGGTGGCCTTCAACAGCATCTTCCAGGTGCTCTTCTACAGCGTCTACGCCTGGATCTTCATCACCCTGCTGCCGCCCCTCTTCGGCCTGCAGGGGAGCCAGGTCCAGATCACCATCGGCGAGATCGCCCGCAGTGTCTTCATCTACCTGGGCATCCCCATGATCGCCGGCTTCGCCACCCGCTTTTTCCTGCGCCGGGCCCGGGGCAACGACTGGTACGAGCAGGAGTTCGTGCCCCGGATCGGCCCCTTGACCCTCATCGCCCTGCTCTTCACCATCGTGGTCATGTTCAGCCTGAAGGGCAACCTCATCGTCCAGATCCCCCTGGACGTGGTGCGCATCGCCATCCCCCTGACCCTCTACTTCGTGCTCATGTTCCTGGTCAGCTTCTGGATGGGGCGCAAGATCGGCGCGGACTACTCCAAGACCACCACCCTGGCCTTCACTGCGGCCAGCAATAACTTCGAGCTGGCCATCGCTGTGGCCGTGGCCGTCTTCGGCATCAGCTCCGGCGCGGCCTTCGCGGCGGTCATCGGCCCCCTCATCGAGGTGCCGGTGATGATCGGCCTGGTCAACGTGGCCTATGCCCTCCAGCGCCGCTACTTCCAGGGCGAGCCCCAGGCCGTGCCCCAGGGCATGGTGGACGCCGCGGCAGCCGCCTGCCCACCGGCCGGGCTCTCCCAGGGGGATGAAGCGGGGTAAGCGCTTCCTGGCTGGGAGGGTGCGGAAGCCGACCCGAAAACCCGAAACCGTTGATGGAATGAACGAGGGGCGCCGAAAAGCGCCCCTCAATGTGTGCAGAAACTCCTGGAAGATCAGCGACGACGCCCGAATTTGAAATAGGCCAGGGGACCGATCCAGTTGACAAAGGCCAGGGCGAACCAGAGCTTCTTGCTGCCCCGCACCTCCTCCGAGGAGCGCCGGCGCAGATCCCAGAGGACGGCGATGAGGAGGGAGAACTGCACGATGCCGAGCAGGGCGATCCAGGCCCGCTGGAACCCGCTCAGATCCCCCCACTTCCGCCGCTTCACTTCCACACTGTGGCTACCGTTGCTCATGACCAAACCTCCTGTGGGGATCGTGTTCTCCATGCCAGATTTCCACGTCTCCCCACCATTCTATCACGTCTCCGGCGGGGAAACGGACTCGGAGCTGACATTTCCGACCGACCTCTCCTGGCCCTGCAGCAGGGGAAGGCGCACCCAGAAGCGGCTGCCCAG
>WGCB01000193.1 GCA_015494005.1 Caldilineaceae bacterium | reverse complement strand
CTTCAATAGCCCCCGGGAGTGGCAGCCCCTCGTCAGCCAGCGGCGCATCGACTTCGTCCGCATGCACGTGAGCCAGATGGGCGGCCTCACCCCGGCCCGGGACGTGGCCCTCTTCGCCAACATGCACGGCGTCCGTACGGCCTGGCACGGCCCCGCGGACACCTCGCCCGTGGGCCACGCGGCCAACCTGCACCTGGATGTCTGGGCCCCCAACTTCGGCATCCAGGAGTGGTGCCAGTTCCCGGAACTGGTCTACGCCATCTTCCCCGGCCTGCCGGAGGTCCGAAACGGCTACATGATCCCCAACGGACGGCCGGGCCTGGGCATCGACATCGACGAAGCCCTGGCCGCGGAGTATCCCTGCCGGGACGAAGTGGAGTGGTGGACCCAGACCCGCCTCCCGGATGGCTCTCCCTACCGCCCGTGACTTCCTTCGTGTAGCCATCAAAAAGCCTGCCGCGGCGTTGAAGTGGTATAATGGACACGCAGCCCCCGGGAAGTTGCTAGCTTCCAGAAAACGTGCGGCTCCTCTTGTTCCATCCACTTTGGGCACATCCATGCGGCGAGGTCACGACGTTCTGATTCCCCAAGGTGTCCATCCAGCCAACCACCAGGTCGCGGAGATCGGCCGGTCTGGGTTGCTGCTGGAATGGATTTTTGGGGATTTCGAGGAGCTGGAGGGGGCAGAGGAGCAGGCGGCCCAGCCCCGAGAGTGGCCAGCCTGGCTGCGGCGGGCCCGGCTCCTCTGGGGACCGCGACTGCTCCTGGGCCTGGGCATTCTCCTCGTCCTGGCCGCGGCTGTGGCGTACCCTGTCCTGCGGCAGCGCCTGGAGGAGGAGCGAGCGGCTCGGCGCGAGGCCATCGCTGAGGTGGCCCGGCTGGAGGGCTGGGCCTGGATGAACTCGGACTGGGCCAGCCTGCCCAAGCTCCTGGATCCCCAGGCCCGGCCTGAGTGGCTCACCTGGTATCGGCGCTTCTACGAGGGGCGGCGCTACTGGGCCGGGGAGGCGGCTCGCCGGCCCGTGGTGGAGATCCAGGAGGTGGAGCTGCTGCGAGCGGACCTGGCTCAGGTGACGGTGCACATCCTCCAGGCCGAGGTGCCCGATGGCCTGACCTGGCGGGAGACCCGCTTCTACCGCTGGGTGGAGGATCGCTGGCGGCGCACGTCGCCCCCACTGGATCGCTGGGGCGATCTCCGGGTCCTGGAGACGGCTCGCTTCCGCTTCGAGTACCGGGCCCTGGACGCTCCCTGGGTGAAGGCCGCCGGGCCCAAGCTGGACCAGGCCGAGGCCTCCATGCGGCGCTGGATGGCCTTGCCTCCTCTTCCCGAGGATGCACCCAAGCTGGTGGTTCAGATCCGCCCGGACAACGTGGGCGTGGATCCTGGCCGCTTCGTGGGGTTGCGCACGGTGATTCCCTCGCCCCTCCTGGCCCGGACCCCGGCCACCTACACCCCCGAGGACGCCCTGCTCTCCATGGTCCTCTCCGGCCTGGCAGATCGGCTGATGGCCGAGTTCCTGGGCAGCGTCTTCCTGGACCAGAACTGGCATTTCGTCCAGGTGGGGGTGGAGCGATGGCTGGCTGCCCATGCTGGGGCCCAGGTCATCTCCGAGCCGGTGCACCCCTGGCCCGCGCTGGCCTACCACGTCCAGACCGAGGGGTTTCCCCGGCTCCAGGATCTGGAACCGGACGATTACCCTCAGTGGTTCTGGTCCTCGGGGTGGCTGGCCCAGGCCGGGGAGTCGGTAGTGGCCTACGGGATGGAGGTCTACGGGGTGGAGCGCCTGCCGGCCCTGCTGGACGGTTTGGTCCGCTACCGGAGCTGGGACGAGCTGATCCCAAACGTCTTCGGCGTCTCCGTGGAGGAGTTCCAGGAAGGGTGGCAGGCCTGGACTTTGGCGCGGCTGGCAAGAGAGGAGTAGAGGGCCCGAAGCGGTAGTAGCGAAGGCTGCTTACACGGCTCTCGCCCCTGGTCCTCACCGCCGCAATTCCCTCTTTCCCCAGACAACCTCAACGCACTTTTCAACGCTCCAGCTGCCGAGGATCCAACGCATCCCGCAGCCCATCCCCAACGTAATTGATGGCAATCACGGTCAGGAAGATCATGAGGCCTGGAAAGATGGCCGTCCACGGGGCGATGGCCATCTGATCCTGGGCATTGCGCAGCATGCTGCCCCAGGTGGCGGTGGGCGGTTGGATGCCCAGACCCAGGTAGCTCAGAGCCGACTCAGTGAGAATGGCGCCGGCCACACCCAGGCTGGCTGCGACGATGATGGGGCCCATGGCATTGGGCAGCAGGTGGTAGATGATGATGCGTCTGGCGCCGACGCCGCAGCAACGGGCGGCCTCCACGAACTGCTGTGCCTTCAAGGACATGAACGAGGCCCGGACCAGGCGGGCCACCCGCATCCAGGAGAGCAGACCGATCACCAGGACGATGGTGGGTACACTGGAGCCGAAGTAGGCGGCCAGCAGGATGAGCAGGAACAGGCTAGGGAACGAGATGGCCACGTCGGTGAAGCGCATCAAGGCGCTATCGATGCGTCCGCCATAATACCCGGCGATGGCGCCAAATAGGGTGCCCACGGTCACTGCCACGGACATGGCCAGGACGCCGATGAGCATGGAAATGCGCCCTCCGTGCAGGATGCGGGTCAGGAGATCCCGCCCCAGCTCGTCGGTGCCCATGGGGTGCTCCCAGGAAGGGGGCGCCAGCCGGTTGTCCAGATCCTGTTTGTTGGGCTCGTAGGAGGTCAGCTGAGGGGCCAGGATGGCGCCCAGCGCGAAAACCACCAGGATGAGGCTGCCAGCCAGGGCCATACGATGTTGGCGGAATCGTCGCCAGGGCCGGGTCCAGAACCCTTCGGCAGGGGCTAGGTCCTCTTGCATGGCGAGGGCCATGGGCGATTTTCGTTGCGGACTCGCTTCAGCCATTGACTGTTCCGTCCTCTAGCTGTTTTGGAAGCGGATGCGCGGATCCACGTAGGCGTAGACCACGTCCACCAGCAGGTTGAAGAAGATCACCAGGAAGGCGGTGATGGTGATGAGGGCCATGAGGACTGGGTAGTCGAAGCGCATGGCCGACCGCCAGAAGAGACGTCCCATGCCTGGCCAGGAGAAGACGGTTTCGGCCAGCAGGGCGCCCGAGAAAAGCTGAGGCAGATCCAGGGCCACGATGGTGATCAGGGGGATCACCGCGTTGCGCAGGGCATGGCTGTAGATCACCTGTCGATCCGAAAGGCCCTTGGCCCGAGCCGTGGTGACGTAGTCCTGGTGGATGGCCTCCAGCATGCTGGAGCGCAGGTAGCGGCTGTATTGGCCTGCCGAGTGGAGGGCCATGACCGACATGGGCAAGATCAGATAGCGCAGCCGGTCGGTCACCGAGAAAGTGGAGCCGATGGTGCGCATGCCCCCGGCCGGGAACCAGCCCAGCTTGAGGCTGAACACGATCAAGGCTACCAGCCCCAGCCAGAAGATGGGCACTGAGAGCCCCACAAACGAGAACATGGTGGCCAGGTGATCGAAGAAAGAGTATTGGCGGGTCGCGGACAAGATACCCACCGGGAAGGCGATGAGCAACGCCACCAGGAAGGATGCACCCATCAGGTAGAAGGTGTTGAGCAGCCGCTCCTGGACCAGAGGGAGTACCGGTCGGCTGGCGGCGAAGGATTCACCCCAGTCGCCCCGGAGTAGGTTGCGCAGCCAGATGGCGTACTGGACCGGGAGGGGTTTGTCCAGGCCCAGCTGCTTTTCGATGCGCTCTAGATCCTTGGCGGTCACTCGGGGGTTGTTCCGGTAGACCGAAAGGGGGCCGCCTGGCACGCTCTGCATGATGACAAAGCTGACGAACGTGATCAGGAGCAGCAGGGGGACGGTTCCCAGGATGCGCCGGATGATGTATTTGCCCATGATTACTTGCCCATGATGTGGAAAACCTTTGGTAGGAGCCGGTGGATTTGCAGGCGCCGATGAACACCAGGGGACTGGTGAATGGCCTGCGGCCGTGCAAGGAACTCAGGCGCCCTTGCACGGCCGCAGCTGTACCAGCGTGAACCCCACCAGGCTTATTTCTGTACTTGCCACTCCTCCGCATCCCAGGTGAAGTCTTCCCAGGGATTCGGAGTCCAGTTGGTCACGTTGTTGCGGAAGGCATTGATCTCCAGGCGGTTGTAGAGGGGGATATAGGCGTAGGTGTCGTTGATCAGCCGGGCCGCCTTGGCGTAGGCCACCTTCCGCTGCTCGATGTCCAGGGTGGAACGGCCTTCCTCGATGGCCTTGTCCAGATCCGGGTTCTTCAGCCGGAAGAAGTTCCAGCCTTGGCCGCCGTTCTCCTCCGTGGGGATGCTGCTGGAGTGGAAGAGGATGGTCAGGAAGGCATCCGGGTCGATCCCAGGGCCCCATGTGTCCATGGCGATATCGAAGTTGCCGCGCTTCAGCGGGCCGCCAGCATCCCAGCCACCGAAGAGGGTAGCGGAGGGCACGTTGTTGATGACCAGCTCGATGCCCACCTCTTTCAGCTGCTCCTGGATCACCTGTTCGGCCAGCTCCCGCAGCTTGTTGCCGCTGGTCGTGGT
>WGCB01000192.1 GCA_015494005.1 Caldilineaceae bacterium | reverse complement strand
CCTGGCCCGGGTGGGGAAGGCCCTGGCCCAGGTGACACAGGCGCAGGACCGGGAGATCGCCGCGTGGACGGTGGCCGCTTTCCGTCGTGCCCGCGGGCGGGGCCGGGACGAGGTGTGGCGACACATCGCCGCCTTCGCGCCGGTGCTGGCCAAACTGGGCGTCATCACGGAGGCCTGGTCGCGCATCCAGGCGGTGGAGGCGCTGGTCCGTTCCACGGCTGAGGAGGGGGCCAGGGGGTGAGGTCCCCATGCCGCCCACTCCGACACCCCATATCCGCACCATATCCGCACCCACACCCAGGGGTATCGTTCACAACGGTCGGGGATGTGGGGAACAAGGCATGCGTCCCACACCGGCGATCCGTGTGCTCGTCCATCCTGCCCACGCATCTGAACTCTGCCTTTTTCCGACAGGGGTGCAAGTAAGAGTTGTCAGAGATATGGCTGTCAGAGCACGAAAGCTGGAGAGCTTCTCCCTGAGCACTGGGATTCCCTGACAACTCATAAGTGCACCCTTCCGCCAGGCCCGTTTGACGAAGCGGCCATTGTGGCGTATAGTAGCCGGTGCAGGCAGCGCAATTGCTCTGTTTCGGACCCCATTCCTCGTGGATGAACCGCTCAGACTTGCCAGGTCTGGGCGGTTTCGACTTTTGCAGGATTTGCAGAAAGGAAGTATCCCAAATGGCAGAAAACCAGAACGCAGAAAGCAAGAAGGTGGAAAAGGACAGTGTGGTCAGCCTGGACTACACCCTGACCCTGGACGACGGCCAGGTGGTGGACAGCTCCCAGGGCCGAGAGCCCCTGGACTACCTCCACGGCCACGGCCAGCTCATCGCCGGCCTGGAGAAGGAGCTCCAGGGCATGGAAGTGGGCGAGGAGAAGGAGGTCACCGTGGCCCCGGGCGAAGGCTACGGCGAGCGGGACCCCAACGCGGTGGAGGTGGTGCCTCTGGACATCTTCCCCGCGGACATGGAACTCACCCCGGGCATGGGCATCCAGCTCCAGGACGGCTCCGGCCAGGTCTTCCAGGCCTACGTGGTGGAGGTGCGCCCGGATGGGGTGGTCCTGGACTTCAACCACCCGCTGGCGGGGCAGACCCTGCACTTCAACGTGAAGGTGGTGGGGGTGCGGCCAGCCACGGAGGAGGAGCTGGCCCACGGCCACGCCCACTCCGGTGGTCACGAGCACTAAACTGCGGTCAATTTGAAAGCGGAAGTTCGCCGGACGCGCCATCCGGCGGGTCACGGACCCGCCTGGCGCCTCCAAAACTGCTGGTTCCAATTTGACTCGAGTTTAGCCACCCCGCGCGACAAACGAACACGGATCGAAGAAGCCCCGGCCAGATGGTCGGGGCTTCCTCGCGTCTGCGGTTCCTGAGAAGAACCCGCTGTGACGGGATCCTGGGCTACTTGGCGCCCAGCTGTCCTCGGATCTCCCCAGAGGGATTGGCCGCCGTGTGCACGTTCACGTAGAGACGGCCGCTGCGCAGGGCCTTGGCGAAGGCGGCGAAGTCTCCCGCGAAGGGTCCCACCAGGTCCGCCTGGGTGATGACCCCTTCGGCCAGCGTTCCGTTCATCGGGCCGCTGGGGTTCGACGGGCCGTAGAGGAAGGCCACCACCGGGCCGTTCTCGCTGGGCAGGCCGTAGTGGATGTGGGCCTGGACCACGCCGTAGATGCCGTGGACCTGCAGGCGGAACTTGGCCTGGTCGCCGTCCTCCAGCTTCACTTTGGCCTTGCCCAGCGCGCCGCTGAGCACCGGAGGCACCTCGCCGATGCCGGTCAGGACGGCCTTGAACTGGTTGGCGTGCTCGTCCGTGCGGGTGATGGTCACCTTGGCCACCGGGCCGATCCAGCCGTGCTGGCTGGGAGAGAGGTCGCCGTTGCCCATGATGCCGGGGTGGCGGCGGATGCGCTGGTGGGGCATGCTGTCCACGGCCGCGTCCTCGTTGCCGTTGGGGTCACCGGCCAGGGGGACCGGGCCCAGGGCGCTGCAGGGGTCCACGATGTCCGCGCTCTTCTCCGTGTTCTGCTCCGTGCCGGCATCGTAGCCCTTGGCCAGGTAGATGCGGGAGCCTTTCCGGGGCAGGCGCACCGAGTCCAGCCCGACAAAGCCGTCGTTGGTGCAGATCAGCATGGCGGCGAAGGAGAAGCGGTCCCCGGCGCGGGCGCTGATGGCGAAGGTCACCGCATCGGTGAAGTTGGCCACGGTCTGGCCGCTGGGGGTCAGGGGCATACCCACGTCCACGGCCTGGGTCACCTTGTTCGAGCTGTTGAAGCGGTCGAACATGGGGCCCTGGTTGCCGTCCTCGGCGATGGCTTCGATGCCGGCGGAGGCCAGGGTCCCCACCCGGAACATGCGGATGCCTCGTCGATGGGTGGCGGCCACCGGCGGCGACAGGGGCTGTCCGCCGGTCAGATTTTGGATAGTCACCAGGTAGGTGACCGTCTCAGGGGAATCGTCTGCGTAGACAGTAGCGTTGCTCAGCAACATCAACAGCACGAAAGCGACCACAGACACTTTGCGGAAACGACGGAATCTCACTCTCATCTCTACCTCCTGGTTTGTCGGTGTGGGCAAGGGCGCCCAAAGACGCATGGTGTGAGTTTGCATGGCCATCTGGCCACATCATCCATGCTAGGCAACAATGCTTGCCGATTTCTCTTGAAAGTGTTACAGGAAGGTTACGGGGGAGTGGGGAGTGGGGAGTGGAGAGTGGGGAATGG
>WGCB01000191.1 GCA_015494005.1 Caldilineaceae bacterium | reverse complement strand
CGGGTAAACTGTTCCCTGCCTGGCTACTCGCACACTCCTTGACCCGATGCGATCCTTCTCTGAACTGCTGACCGAATACACCCGACGTGCGGGCATCAGCGACAGCGAGCTGGCCCGGAGCATCGGCGTGCGCCGCCAGACCATCTTCCGCTGGAAGGAGGGCGTGGTGAGCCGCCCCCGGCACCGGGACGATGTGCTGGCCCTGGCCAAACGTCTGCGCCTCACCCCGGAAGAGCGGGACGAGCTGCTCCTGGCGGCGCACGCCGATGCTCCGGGCCAGCTCGCTGTCGCTGATGCCCGCACGTCGGGTGTATTCGGTCAGCAGTTCAGAGAAGGATCGCATCGGGTCAAGGAGTGTGCGAGTAGCCAGGCAGGGAACAGTTTACCCGGAGCCAGAGCTCCCTGCAACTGAAATCCCCGGCGCGGAGAGTCCACGCCGGGGATGGAAGAGCGGCCAAGGCATTGGGCCTAGCGCAGGGATGGGATGACGATGGTCCGGCCTGGGCGCAGGAGATTCGGGTCCGGGCCGATGATGTCCTTGTTGGCCTGGTAGATGATGGGCCATTTGGCCTGAGAGCCGTAGAAATCGTGGGCGATGGTGGCCAGGGTGTCTCCAGGTTGGATGGTGTAGCTTTCCCCACCTTCCACCGGCTCCACGGCGCCGGTCTGGCTGTCCGATTCGGTGCGTTGGGCCGCCACCAGCGCTGCGATGCGGCGACGCAGGGCCTCTTCCACCGGGTTGGTGGCCAGGCTGCTCTCCGGCTGCTCCGCCGCCATGGCCGGCGCGGCCGTCACAGGGAAGCTGGCCTCGGTGCGCAGGATGTTCACCGCCACCACCGGGTCCCCTGGCCAGATCTCCACCGGGTAGGGCGGGTCCGAGCCAAACCACTTGGCGTAGATGCTGTCGTAGGTGCCGTCCTCCTTCATGGCCTGGAGAGTGAAGTTCACCAGGTCCCGGAAGGTGTCATCGAAGTTGGGCACGCCGATGCCGTAGGGCTCCTGGGTGAAGCGCCCGCCCACCACCGCCAGGCCGGGATTGGCCTGGGCGAACTGGGTGAGGGCCACGCTGTCCGTGGTCAGGGCGTCCACCTGGCCGGCCTTCAGGGCCTCCAGAGCCGGGGGGTACTCCTGGAAGGGCAGCACCTCGATCTGGATGCCCAAGCGATCCGCGGCCTCCTGGATGTTGTCGATGGAGGTGGAGCCGGCGATGGCGGCCACGCTCTTGCCCTCCAGATCCTCCAGCCCGGTGATGCCGCTCCCCTGGCGCACCAGCAGGCTCTGGCCGTCCAGGAAGTAGGTCTGGCTGAAGTCGATGGTGTCGTCTCGCTCCTTCTTGTGGGTCATGGAGGCGGCCACCAGGTCCACCTGGCCCGCGGCCAGCAGAGGGATGCGGTTGTCCGAGGTGACCCGGACCAGCTCCACTGCGTCCGGATCGCCCAGCCAGCGGGCCGCGAACTCCCGGACGATGTCCACGTCGAAGCCGGTCACCTCCCCGTTGTCGTCCACGAAGCCGAAGGGCGCGAAATCGTACTTCACCCCGGCCAGGATGCGCCCCCGCTCCAGGATCTGCTCCAGGCGGGAGGGCTCCGGGCGCTCCAGGATGGCGGGCGAATCCTGGAAGGTGTAGGGCCAGCGGCCAGGCAAGATCTCCACCGCGTAGGGCTCGTCATCGGGGAACCAGCGGCGGTAGATCTGGTCATAGACGCCGCTTTCCTTCAGGTCCTGCAAGGTGAAGTCCACCAGGTTGCGGAAGTAGGAGTCGCCCCGAGGCACGCCCATGCCGTAGGGCTCCTGGGTGAAGCGCCCGCCCACCACTGCCAGGCCGGGATTCTCCTGCGCGGCCTGGAGGAGGAAGACGCTGTCCGTGGTCAGGGCGTCGATCTGGCCGGCCTTCAGCGCGGCCAGGGCGGGCGGGTACTCCTGGAAGGGCAGGATGTCGATGGTGATCCCGTTGGCCTCCGCGTAGGCCTGGATCTGGTCGATGGAGGTGGAGCCCTGGATGGCGGCCACGGTCTTTCCCTCCAGGTCCAGGATCCCCTGGATGCCCGAGTCGGCCCGGACCAGCAGGCTCTGGCCGTCCAGGAAGTAGGTCTGGCTGAAGTCGATGGTCTCGTCCCGCTCCTTCTTGTGGGTCATGGAGGCGGCCACCAGGTCCACCTCCCCTGCGGCCAGCTTGCGGATGCGGTCCGAGGAGGTGACCGGCACGAACTGCACCTCCACTCCCCAGATGTCCGCCATGGCCTTGAT
>WGCB01000190.1 GCA_015494005.1 Caldilineaceae bacterium | reverse complement strand
TGACGCCCCTGGAAGCCGCCCAGGCCTGGCCTGCCTGGCTCCACGCCATGGGGCTGTCCGCGCCCTACCCGCCCCAGCCCGTCAGCCCGCTGCTCTACACGGGCCAGCGTTTCCTCTTCTGGATCACCGGCGGGGGCAGCGACGCCTGGGCCCGGGCCCTCCCCGCGGCGGCCGGCCTGGGGACCGTGCTCCTGGCCTGGTGGCTGCGGCCCTGGCTGGGGCGGGCCGGGGCCCTCCTCCTGGCCCTGTTCCTGGCCTGGGACCCCTGGCTCCTGGCCCTCAGTCGCACCGGGGACAGCGCCGCGCTCAGCCTCTTCCTGGGCATGCTGGCCCTGGTGGCCCTGCTCCACCTGGGGGCGAAGGGCGAGGATGCCCCCGGAGCGGGCAGCACCGGGGCGGCTTGGTGGCCCATCCTGGCGGTGACCTTGGGGCTGCTGCTGGTGAGCGGACCCCTGGCCTGGTCCATGATGCCGGTGCTGGCCCTGCTGGCCTGGCTCCTGCGGCTGGAACCGCCGGCCCGGGGACGCCTCCTGGCTCTGCTGGGCCTGGCCGGGGGAGCCGCCTTCCTCACGGCCACCGGCTGGCTGGCCCACCCCGACGGCCTGGGCCTGGTCAGCCGCAGCCTGGGGGCCTGGCTGGGGAACTTCACCGGAGCGGAAGTGCGTTATCCCCTGGGCTGGCCCTTCATCCGCCTGCTGGTGGACGAGCCCCTGGCCCTCGTCCTGGGCCTGGCTGGGCTGGTGGCCCTCCTCCGGGGCGGCCGGAGCGAGCAGGCGTCCAGGGCCGGGGTTCCTTGGGGGCGTTTCCTGCTCCTGTGGGCGGCCTGGGGGCTCTTCCTGCTGCTTCTGCCGGGGCGCAACCCGACCAGCCTGCCGATGCTGGGACTGCCTCTGCTCCTGGCCGGCGCCCAGCTGAGCGCCCGGCTCCTGGACCGAGGCCTGGCCGATCTGGACCTGGACGACGGCCTCCTGGTGGCGGCGGCCCTGGGTGTGCTGTTGGTGACCACAGCCATCCTGACGGCCCTTTTCAGCCACGGTGCGCTGACCGCCAGTTTCAACGCCCAGGCCCTGGGGCTCTACCTGACCCTGCCCCTGCTCATCGGCTTTTTCGTCTGGTGGGTCGGCTGGAGGCTGACCAGCCAGGTGGTCAGCCTCTATCTGCTGCTGGTCTTCGCCCTGCTCACGGTGAACAGCGGCTGGAACCTGAGCCTGCGAGGGGATCGGGTGCGGGGCACGGAGCTTTTCGCCGAGACGGCTCCGCGGGATGTGCGCTTCCTGGTGGCGGATGTGAGGCAGCTCAGCGCCATCCGGGCCCGGGATGACCGGGAGATCCCCATCCAAGTGCAGATGGACGGCCGACCGGACCCGGTGCTGGGCTGGAACCTGCGCCAGATGCGCAACCTGACCTGGGTGCGGGTCCCCGCGGTGACGCCCGAGGGCCCGGTCATGCCCCTGGTCATCGCCACGGACCCCCTGCTGTCCGGGGATCTCCTGCCCGCCCGCTACATCGGCAGCGACTACGCCATCCGCCGCACCTGGCTGCCCACCGACATTTCCCAGCTCAGCGAGTTCGTGCGCTGGGCCCTGTACCGTGAAGTGAAGACGCCCACCCCGGTGCAATCCGTGGTGCTGTGGGCGCAGGAGGAATAGACCATGCTGGAAGAAGTGACCCGCGCCAGCGGGATCCGCGAAGGCGAGACGAGACAGCAGCCGCTCGGGGACGGTAGCCGAGGCGGCGAGGAACGGACGAGCCCACTCTCGGGCTGGCTGGAGCGCCCCCTGGGCCAGTGGGTGGTCCTGAACTGGGAGACCACGGCCTGGATCCTGCTGCTGATCCTGGCGGCCGTCTCCCGTTTCTACGATGTGGGCGCCCGGGCCATGAGCCACGACGAGAGCCTCCACGCCAACTATTCCTACGTCCTCTACAGCCAGGGGCGATACGAGCACACGCCCATGATGCACGGCCCCTTCCTCTTCCACATGAATGCCTTCGTCTACTTCCTCTTCGGCGCCACGGACGCCACCACCCGGCTGGCTCCGGCGCTGGCCGGACTGGGCGTGGTGGCTATGGCCTGGGCCTTCCGCCGCTACATGGGCCGCCTGGCCGCGCTCCTGGCCGGGCTTTTCCTGACCATCAGCCCCAGCCTGCTCTTCCACAGCCGCTACATCCGCAACGACATCTACATCGCCTTCTTCGCCATGCTCTGGATCTACGGCCTCTTCCGCTACCTGGAGGACCGGCGCAAGAAGTGGCTCATCCTCCTGACCGTGGGCATGGCCCTGAGCTTCGCTACCAAGGAGAACGCCTTCATGGCCGGGGCTCTTTTCGGGGCTTTTGTCGCCGGCCTGGCCGTCTGGCGCATGGTCACCTACCAGGAGCGGCTGCGCTTCAGCCCGGCCGCGGACCTGGCCGTGCTCATGCTCACCCTGGTCACTCCTTTCACCGCCCCCTTCGGCTACCTCCTCTTTGGCTGGGAGCCCTTCGATTGGGCCGTCATGGCCGGGATCACCAACCAGGACATCATCCGCTGGGGAGGGCTGGTGCTGGCCAGCACCGCCATCGCCCTGGCCATCGGCTACTTCTGGTTTGGGCGGCGGCCGGCCCGGGCGGAGGGCGCCTCGACCGGGGAGAACGAAGAGCCTCTCATTTCCCTGAGCACCTGGGGTTCGTTGATGCTCCTCTTCTGGGCCATCCAGATCGTGCTCTTCACCACCTTCTTCACCAACCCGCTCAACGGCCTGGCGACTGGCATCGTGGGCAGCCTGGGCTACTGGCTGGCTCAGCAGGAGGTGCAGCGGGGCAGCCAGCCCTGGTACTACTACCTTCTTCTGGGCGGGATCTACGAGTACATGCCCATGCTCCTGAGCCTGGCCGGCCTGGGCGCGGTGATCCGCTGGATCGGGGTCAAGGGGTGGGACCCGGTGCCGGCGGGCCAGCAGGTCCCCCTGGCCCTGGACGGATCGCCTGGGCCGGACGCGAAGACCAACGGCCGCCGGGCACAGGAGAAGGCCAGCAAGGGCAAGCGGAATCGGGATCTGGACTACCAGCGGCCCATCACCGCCCGGCAGCTACGGGTCTATTTCGTGGTCTTCCTGGCCTGGTGGGCCGTGAGCGCTTGGCTGGCCTACACCGCCGCCGGGGAGCGCATGCCCTGGCTCCTGACCCACATGGCCCAGCCCATGGCCATCTTCAGCGGCTGGTGGTTGGGCAGCTTCCTGGGCCTCCTGGACCGGGATGTCCTGGGCAAGGGCCGGGCCTACGGCCTGCTTCTGGTCCTGCCGGGGCTGCTCTTCGCCCTCTACCTCCTGGCCACCAGCCGACCCTTCCAGGGGCGGGAGCTGGTCCGCCTGGCCGGGACCATGCGCTGGATCTTCGCGCTGCTGGCCGGGGCCGGGCTCTTCGCCCTGGCCTGGCGTTGGGGCCGGGAGCTGGGGCGCGCCACGGCTCGGCGGCTGATCGTCGCCGGTGGGGTCCTGGTGCTCACCCTGTTGACCGTGCGGGTGGCCTACATGCTTGCCTACGTGAACTACGACTACGCCACCGAGTACCTGGTCTACGCCCACGCCACCCCGGACATCAAACGGGCCCTGAGGGAGATCGACAAGATCAGCGAGCGCACCGTGGGGGATCGGGAGATCCGGGTGGCCTACGACAACGACACCTCCTGGCCCATGACCTGGTACATGCGCCTTTTCCCCAACAGCATCTACTACGGGGACAACCCGGAGATCGGCGGCGCCATGACCGCGCCGGTGATCCTGGTGGGCAGCGCCAACTACGACAAGGTGGAGCCCTACGTGGCCCGGGACTACGTGGCCCGCAACTACCGGCTCATCTGGTGGCCGGACGAGAACTACAAGGGCCTGACCTGGGATCGGATCAAGGGCGCGCTGACGGATCCCGAGTGGCGCAGCCGCCTCTGGCAGATCTGGTTCTACCGCCGCCACCCCCACCTGAAGCTCTCCGAGTGGCCCCACCGCCACGAGTTCCGCATGTACGTGAAGCGAGACATCGCCCGGGTCGTCTGGGACCTGAACGTCACCCCCTTGGAGAGCCGGGCCGAGCAGATCATCCCGTCCGACTACCGGGAGCTGGAACTGGCCGCCACCGCGGTCTACAGCGGGGTCTACGACCGCCTCCCCCTGGCCCAGCCCCGGGCCCTGGCTGTGGGCCCGGACGGCCGCCGGGTCATCGCGGACACGGGCAACAACCGCATCGTGATCCTGGACCGGGATGGAAACTTCCTGCGGGCCTTCGGCAGCTTCTGCAAGATGGCGGAGGGAGCCGCCAGCGGCTGTGTGGACCCGGATGGCGGTGGCCCCTTGCAGCTGGGGGACGGCCAGTTCTGGGAGCCCTGGGGCGTGGCCGTGGGCCCGGATGGCCGCATCTACGTGGCCGACACCTGGAACGGCCGCATCCAGATGTTCGACCCGGAGGGGAACTTCCTGGACAAATGGGGGTTCTTCGCCGCGGCCAACCCGGACAGCCCTGGCGGCGATCCCTTCGCCCTCTTCGGTCCCCGGGGCCTGGCCATGGATCTGGAGGGCAACCTCCTGGTGGCGGACACGGGCAACAAACGCATCATGCGCTTCGATCCCGACGGCCGCTACCTGGACCAGGTGGGAGGCGGCGGTTTCATCCTGGGCCGCTTCCAGGAGCCCACAGACGTGGCCGTGAACCCGGTCACCGGAGAGATCTTCGTGGCCGACAGCTGGAACCAACGCATCCAGAAGCTGAGCCCCTCCCTGGAGCCCCTGGAGGAGTGGCCCGTCCCGGGCTGGGAGAGCCAGGAGATCTTCGATAAGCCCTTCCTGGCCGTGGACAGCAACGGCACGGTCTACGCCTCGGACCCCGAGTTCTACCAGGTCTATGTCTACAGCGCCGGGGGCAAGCTCCAGGCCGCCTTCGGCCGCTACGGGGCCGGCCCGGACCAGTTCGCCAAGCCCAACGGCCTGGCCGTGGACCCGGAGAACGACGCGGTCCTGGTGGCGGACGCGGACAACAACCGGGTGATGGTCTTCCCGCCTGTGACCGAGTAGCCTGCCATGGTCACCGGCACTTCCGTGAGGACCTCTGTGGATCGCCCCATGGCTCACCTGCCCTTCGCCCGCCGCCTGGCCGACTACGGGCTGCTCCTGGCCGGGCTAGCCGGCAGCGGCTACGCCAGCTGGACCCTGCACCGGGAGTCCATGCGGGAGAGCCCGGAGCTCTGGCCCTGGTGGTTGCTCCTGGCCGGCGCCATCCTGGCCGGGATCGCCCTCCTGCGCATGGAGGCCTGGCTCCCGGACGGGGCTCCGCCGGCTCGCCCAGCGGCCTTCCCTTCCATGCGACGCCGGGCCCTGGGACTGCTCCTCCTGCTCCCTGCCCTGGCCCTGACCGCCTGGGTGGTGGTCCGCCTCTGGCCCAACTACCACCAGTGGCAGGGGACGCCCCTCCCTTGGGCCCTGGCCCTGTTCCTGACCCTGGCTGGGGGCTGGCTCCTGGGCGCGGTGGGTCAACCGGCCAGCCCCTACGGCCCTCACCTGCGCTCGAGCCCTGGGTCGGCCCTTCGCCTGCCTCCCTGGCTGGAGGTGGGCGCGTTCCTGGCTATCCTGGCCCTGGGCATCTTCCTGCGTCTCCACCGGCTGGACAGCATCCCCGCCGGCATCTACGTGGACGAGACCAACGCCTCCTTGGATGCCCTCTACATCCTGGAAGGGCGGCCTGACTCCCCCTTCGGCACCGGCTGGTACGAGACGCCCAACGGCTACATCTACTACATGGCCGGCCTCTACAAGCTCTTCGGGGCCAGCTACCACACCCTGAAAGCCGCCTCTCTCATCCCGGCCATCCTCACCATCCCGGCCATCTTCTTCCTGGGCCGGCTCCTCTTCGGACCCCTGGCCGGGCTCTTCGCCATGTTCTTCCTCAGCGTCAGCCGCTGGCACATGACCATGAGCCGCTGGGGCTGGAACGAGCTCATGCCGCCCCTCTTCCAGGTCCTGGCCACCTTCTTCCTGGTCCGGGGGCTGCGGGAGCGCCGGGCCCTGGACTACACCCTGGGCGGGCTGCTCACCGGGCTGGTCATCTACACCTACCTGAGCAGCCGCCTGGTGGTGGCCACCCTGGGCCTCTTCGTCCTGGTCTGGCTGCTCACGGATCCCGACGGCCCCCGGGCGAGCTGGAAGCGTCACTGGCGAGGCCTGGCCCTCTACGGGATCGCCACGGTCATCGCGGTGGCTCCCATCGCGGTCACCTACATCACCAACCCCTTCACCTTCGTCAACCGGGCCGCGGAGATCAACATCTTCCACGAGGTGCGGGCCGAGGGCTCCCTCCGGCCCCTGGGAGAGAACGTCTGGCGCCATGTCCGCCTCTTCTACCAGGAGGGGGATCCCACTGGGCGCCAGAACTTGCCTGGCGAGCCCCAGACGGACCCGGTCACCGGTCTGCTCCTGGCCGCGGGCCTGGCCTACGGGCTGCTGCGCTGGCGGGACCGGCGCCGGAGCCTACTCTGGATGTGGCTGGTCCTGGCCATGGCCGGAGGCTATCTGAGCGAGCTCCAGATCGACTCCCCCAACTCCTACCGCACCCTGACCGCAGTGCCCGCGGTGGCTCTCCTGGCCGGGGACGTGCTGGATCGGCTGGTCCGCGGTGTGGGACGGCTGGCCCCGGAAGGGAGTCGCCTGGCCCGGCCGCGACTCTCCCTGGTCACCGCGGGCGCCCTGGCCCTGGCTCTCCTGGGGCTGGCCGCCCAGTGGGAGATCGACACCTACTTCAACCGCCAGGCCCCAGCCCCTAGCGTCAAGGCCAGCTTCAACCTCATGGAGACCCAGGTGGGCCAGGAAGTGGTCCAGGCCCTGGATGAGGGGGCGACGATCTACCTTTCCCACCGCTTCTACAACTTCTCCCCCCTGCGCTTCCTGGTCTACGGGGCCATGCGGGACAGGATGGCGGCCAATCCCCTGGAAGAGCCGCCCTTCCACCTGGCTCGCCCCGAGGTGGACCTGCCCGTCCCGGCCACTGGCGGGGACGCCCTCTTCCTCCTGGACACCTACTACCAGGCCGTCACCCCATGGATCCGCCATTTCTATCCCAACGCTCGAGTGGAGGTGGTGGAGAGCTTCGACGGCGCGCCCCTCTACTTGCGGGTGCGGGTCTCGGAAGCGGAGTTGCGGGCCATCCAGGGGCTGGAAATGTGGGTGCGCACCGGGGACGGCCAGGGGAGCCGAGTGGTGGCCCAGATCGAGCGTCCGGCGGAGGCGAACGTCCAGGAGGTGGGCTGGCAGGGCGGCCTACGGGTGGAGCGCAGCGGCCTCTACGATCTACGCCTGGTCCAGCCTGTGGGGGGCAGCCCTCTGCCTGTGGAGGGGGCCCAGATCTGGCTGGACGACGCCATCTGGACCGGTCCTCGCTTCCTGGGCCGCGGCCTGCACAAGCTCCAAGTCCAGGCGGCCGGGCCCTTGCCCCAGGCGGGGATGCAGCTCTTCTGGCAGCCCCCGGAGGACGCGCTCCAGCCTGTGCCGCCCATGGCCTTCTTCCAGGTGGGCCCGCCGGAACAGGGGCTGCTGGGCACCTATTTCCAGGGGGAAAGCTGGGCAGGCGAGCCGGTTTTCAGCCAGGTGACCCCCTTCCTGCTCCTGGCCTGGCCCCCGGACGAGCCCCTGCGCCACCCCTTCAGCGCCCGCTTCCAGGGACTCCTGCGGGTGGACGAGCCGGGCCTCTACCACTTCCGCATCGACGCGGACGACGGCGC
>WGCB01000189.1 GCA_015494005.1 Caldilineaceae bacterium | reverse complement strand
GGCTGGCAGGGTTCGGGCTGACTGTGGACCGATCGGGTGCTTGGGCCAAGATCGTTCTCCCAGGAGGTGACTGAAGGAGGTGACGGACCTCACCCTGCCCCCTCCCCTCTCCGCGCGCGGAGAGGGGAGGGGGCGCGCCTCACAGGCCAGGGAGGTGTGAGGCGCGCCAAGAGCGAGATCGAGAATCAGGCTACTCGAAGCCCAGGGAGGTGCGGTAGCTCTTGAGCTGAGCCTCCCGCCCCAGGCGATCCGTGATGGCGTTGAAGTCCTCCACCGTGGCCTTCAACGCCTCCTCAGGCGTCAGCTGGCCGGTGGCCGCCTCGGACAGGTGGATGTCCAGCGCGGTCCAGTACTCGAAGGTGCCGGGGATGCGCAGGTAAGGCAGCTGGAGCGGCGCGTTGAAGTTCTCGTAGTAGGCCTTGGTGTAGTCCCGGATGTCCGCCTCGTCCCAGCCCGCGGCCAGGTAGTCGTTGATGTCCGCGGTGCCGTCCGGGGGCAGGAAGTGGCTGTACCGGCCGGGATCCACGCCGTCCCAACCCCGGGCCGCGTAGATCAGGGACTTCTCCTTGGTGGCCATGAGGGCCAGCAGGTAGTAGGTGGCCTCCGGCGCGTCGGAGAACTTGGAGATGACACCGGCCCAGGAGCCGCCGGTGGTGTTGCCCACCATGTTGGGGCCGTCGGTCTTCACCCACTCGCCGGTGTTGATGTTGTAGTACTCCGTGGTGCCGGGGATGGGCGCCGCGCCGGTCTTGCCCTTCACCTGGCTGCCCTCTTGCTGGGCCAGGGCGCCCAGGTCGCCCCAGGTGAAGGTGAGGGCCGCCTCGCCCCGCAGGAAGTGATCCCAGCTTTCGCCCAGGCTCCAGCCCAGCATGGCCTCGGGGCCAAACTGGATCAGGTCCACCAGGGTCTCCATGGCCTTGACGTGGCCCGGGCTGTCCAGCAGGGGCTCCATGGTCTCGGGATCGAACCAGTAGAGGTTGGGGTTGTCCGGCCCGATGACGAAGGGCGCGGAGAAGGACATGAAGTGGAACATGCCCTGGCCGCCCACCTTCAGGTGCAGGGTCAGGCCCGAGTCCGGGGTGCCGTCGCCGTTCAGGTCCTTGCCGTTGAAGTACTCGGCCACGTCCCGGAACTGGTCCCAGGTCTGGGGCACGCCCAGGTCATAGCCGTACTCGGCCTTGAAGGCGGCCTGGTGCTCCGGGTCCTCCAGGAGGTCCCGGCGATAGTACATGACCTGGCCGTCGTGGTCGTTGGCCACCATGTACTTCTTGCCGCCGTACATGAGCAGGGCCCGAGGGCCGGGCAGCACGTCCTCGATGTCCCACTGAGGGAAGCGAGGGTCCCCGTACCACTCGTCGTAGGGCACGATGAAATCGCCTTCCACCAGGTCGCCCAGCCACCAGGCGCCGGCGATGGAGGTGTCGTACTGGCCCGTGCCGGTGGTCAGGTCCGTCATCAGCTTGGGGAAGTGCTCCGCGAAGGGCACCTCCACGATCTCCAAGGTGGCGCCAGTGGCCTTCTCGAACTCGTCCCGCACCTCGTAGAAGGGGCCGGAGATGGGGCCCTTGGGGCCAGCGGTGTTCACGATCACCGTGACCGTCTGCCCCTCGAAGAGGCATTCACCCGGGGCGCAGGGGGTGGCCACGATAGGCGGCACCAGCTCACCGGCTTCCACCACCGTGGCCGCCTGGCCTTCCTCCGCCACAGGACCCGCGGGCTCCTCGGCTTGGGGCTGTTCCGGGGCTGGCGCCGGGGCCGGCTGAGCCGGTGCACAGGCCGCGAAAAGCATGGCGGCGACGATCCAGAGGGAGAGCAGGATCCACATCGAGCGCTTCATATCGGTTTTTTCCTCCTTGTGGATAGTGGGGGTTGAACGGTCGTTCACAGCTTCCATCGCTCCACAAGATCGCGTCGCTCGGGGCCTCACCTCCTTTCTCGTTGGCTCGGAACAGACGGCACGAACAGCTGGCTAGGACCAGCGGCTATGCACACGGCTCGACGCTGAGCCGATCGGGGTCGAACGGACAGGGAACGGCTAGAGCCCCTCCAAGGCCTGGGCCACGGAAGCGCCGCCGTGGATGATGGCCTTCAAGGCCCGGATCATGCCCACTGGGTTGGGGTTCTGCCAGATGTTGCGGCCGAAGACCACGCCGGCTGCCCCGGCCTCCATGGCCTGGGCCACCACCTGCAGGGTCTCCTCCACCGTGTCCATGCGGGGACCCCCGGCCACCAGCACCGGGATCGGGCAGTTTTCCACCACCAGGGCGAAGCTCTCCGGCGTGCCCGTGTAGTAGGTCTTGATCAGGTCCGCGCCGTGCTCGAAGCCCAGGCGGGCCGCGGACGCCATGGCCTCGGCCGCCTTGGGATCCGGGATGCGCTCGCAGGCGCAGGGCAGGGCCTCCACCAGCAGGGGCAGGTGGACCCGCATGCAGTCGCTGGCCACGGAGGCCACGATGCGGTAGGTCTGGAGCTCCACCGGGCAGCCCACGAAGGCCATGACCACCACCCCATCCACGCCCAGGAGCAGGGCATCCTCCACAGGATGGAGCAGATCCCACTCGGTGTAGGCCAGCCAGTCCTCCCGGTAGAGGCTGGGGCCTCCGTCCAGGCGCAGGATGGTGGGGATGCGTCCGATGAGGCGCTCTCGGAAGCGCTTGACCACGCCCAGGGTGGTCATGACGGCGTCCGCGCCGCCTTCCACCGCCGCGTCGATGACCGCGCCTGGGTCCTCCAGTCCAGCGATGACGCCGTGGGTGCGGGCATGGTCCATGGCCACCACCAGGGCCTTGCCGTCCGCTGCCAGGATGGACATGGTACTTCACTCCTTGCGTGTAATGTGGCTGGCGATGGGGTGCGCCGTTGGGTTTTGGGTGGAAGGCCGTCAGCTGCGATGGCCGGCGTCACGGAGCGGGGGGCCGGACAAGTCTGCTACGCGATAACCGAGGGGGCACGACGAACGGATCGGCGAACGGACCGGACTGGACAGACATCAACTTCCGAGGTCGAATCTCCGATGTCGAATTACCGGTGTCAAAATTCCGACGTCAAATCTCTGACATCACTTCCAGGATCGCGTGTTCGACGTTCTAGGCAGAAGGGTATCGAAGGAAAAAGCACGGGAAGGGGAATCCGCGGGGGACGAACAGCCATGGCTGTCGCTTCTACTGTAAACGATTTCAAGTAGGTTGTCAATACTCTTTTTTGGACGAATCATGGCCCTTGCCTGCCGCTCCGGCCTCACTCCTGACCCGGTAGGGGCTCGTCCTCCTCGGCCAAGGGCAGCCCCAGGACCCTGCCCAGGTCCTGGCGGACCTGCTCGGCCAGGCGGGCGGGATCGTCCTGGGG
>WGCB01000188.1 GCA_015494005.1 Caldilineaceae bacterium | reverse complement strand
ATCCAAGGGGACAGCCTGCCTCGCCCCGAGGAGGGCCAGGTGACCCACTTCCTGGTCCAGGCCCCGGCCCAGGGCGTCATCCGCCTGCTGCGCAACGGCCGGCTGGTGGCCGCCTCCCACGGGCAGACCCTGGCCCACGCCTCCCCGGAGCCGGGCGTCTACCGGGTGGAGGTCTGGAAACGGCGCTGGCTGAAGCCCCGAGGCTGGATCTTCAGCAACCCCATCTACGTGGGCTGAGACCCAGCCGGGTCACCAGCGGGGGCCAGGCGAAGAGCGCGGCGGTGGCGCCCAGGCTGTCCACGGCCACGTCCAGCAGGTTGCCGTTGCGCCCGGGCACGAAGGTCTGGTGCCACTCGTCGCTCAGCGCGTAGAGGACCGCCAGCCCCCAGGCCAGGAGAGCCCGGCGGCGTCCACCCGGCCCCTGGCACTCCAGCCCCCAGCGGTAGGCCAGAGCCAGCAGGAAGTAGCCGGTGGCGTGGGCCAGCTTCTTCGCCACCAGATCCAGCCAGCTCTCCGGGAAGACGAACAGCTGGGACTGGTTGCTGAACCAGAAGATGGTCCCCATCAGGGCCAGGGCCGGCCCCCAGCGGATCACTCCTCCGAACCACATCTGTCTCCATGCCTGCTTCACGGTGGGCACTCTCCTCCCGAAACGATGGTCATCCCCTCTCGGCCAGCTGCCGGTAGAATGCCTCCAGCTCCCCGGCCAGCCGCGCCCAGTCGTAGCGCGCGTGCAGGCGCGCTCGGGCCCGCTCCCGGAGCTGCTGCCGCTGCCCCGGCGCGTCCAGGAGGGCGGCCACGGCCTGGGCGAACTCCTCGGGCGTGGCCTCCGGCGGGACAAGCCGAGCCGCGCCGGCCTGGCCGTAGTGGACTTGCTCCCCCACACCGCTGGCCACCACCGGCACCCCCTGGAGCAGGGTCGTGGCCAGGCGCACGCTGCACTTGGCCTGATTCAGGGGCACGTCCGCCGCAGGGAAGACGGCGCAGGTGCTGCGGGCGTAGAGGCTGGGCAGTGCGTCCGGCGTCACCGGGCCCACCCACTCCAGGGCTCCTCCCTGAACCGTGGCCCCAGCCAGGGCCGCGCGGAAGCGGTCCGCTCGCCCGGGCTGCAGGGCCTGGCCGGCCACCAGCAGGTGCACTCCGGGCTGCAGGCGCTGGAGGGCCTGCCAGAAGGCGGCCATCCACGAGGGCGCAACCTCCACGAAGCGGGTGAACCAGAGGACCGTGGCCGTTCTGGGCTCAGGGGCTGGGCCTTCGGGTAGCGGATCGCCCTCCTGGAGGCCGGGCACGCCGTTGGGCAGGTAGAGCACCGGTGTCCCCGGCGCGTCGGCCCGGACTCGATCCGCCAGCCAGTGGCTGGCCGCGGTGACCGCGTCCGCATGGCGGATGCCCCACTCCTCCTGCCAGGCCAGGAAACGGGCCAGGAGGCAGGGATAGCCGGCCACCTCCTCCCAGGCCTGCTCCCAGTCATCCACATCCAGCACTATGCGAACACCCCTGCCTCGCCATCGGCGGCGCTGCCAGAGCAGCCACTGGACCAGTCCGGCGTAGGCCCGGGGCTTGACGATGTGCACAATATCCGGCTGGCTCCGTCCCAGCTCCCGCCAGAGCCGGGCCAGGATCCAGGGCAGCCCGCCTTGCACGCTTACGCTAACTACGCGAAGACAGCTCTCCTCCCAGGAGCGCCCCCCTTCCGCTGGTGCGTCCCAGGGCGGGATGAGCAGCGTCACCGGGTGGCCGCGCTCGGCCAGCATCCGGGCCAGGGGCAGGGTCCGGGCTCGTACAGTGCCTTTGCTGCTCAGGCCGAAGGGGGCCACAAACGTGATGCGCATGGGGAGATCTCGGCTGGGATGCTGGGACCGGGAGGCGAATGTTGGGTCAGCGGCAGGCGTGAATTATAGCACAGGCGGCATTGGACGCCACGCCACACGGCCATTCGGCGATTATCTGGTACAATAGAGGCAACCGATCCTCGACAGAGCCCCGCCTCTCGGCCTGCATCCGATCTGGTCTGACCCCGAGATGAGCGAAGACATTGGCCTGACGACCTACCGAGACCGCCAAAACGAGACATCACCGAGCGAAGGACAACTGCGCATGAGAGAGATCGATCCCTTCCGGGAGCTGCTGGAATCACTGGAAGAGGAGTGGCCCGAGATCGAGGAGGAAGAGCTGGACGACGAGGGTGGAGGCGGCGGCGGTCGGGATGGCCGTCGCTTTGGCGGGGGTCGAGGCGACGGAGACCATGGCCGAGGTCAAGGCAGTGGCCGTCTGCTCTGGATCATCCTCCTGCCCTTCCTGGTCCTCATCTTCTTCAACTGGGGCCTGGGCTTCCTCACCGACTGGTCCTGGTACAAAAGCCTGTCCCTGGAATCGGTCTTCTTGACCCGCATCACCGCCTCGGTGGGCCTCTTTCTGGCCGGGGGCATCCTCTTCTGGATCATCCTGGCAGTGAACGTACTCATCGCCCGCCGCCTGGAGCCCCACGGCCTGGCCAACACGCCTCTGAGCGAGCTGGCGGACGTCATCGGCATGCGGTTGACCACGGGCATCCTGCTCTTCGGAGCCCTCTTCGCCTTCTTCATGGGCTCCGCCGCCTCCTCCGCCTGGGAGGAGGTGCTCCTCTACTTCAACCAGACCAGTTTCCAGATCGCGGAGCCCATCTTTGGGCGGGATGTGGGCTTCTACATCTTCACCTTGCCCGTCTGGCAGTTGGCCCGGAACTGGCTCATGGTCACCCTGGTGGTCACCCTGATCGCCACCGGGTTGGTCACTGGCCTGGGCTGGCGAAGCTGGCGGGCCAGCCCCGCGGTGCGGGCTCACCTCAGCGGCCTGGGCGCGCTGATCCTGCTCCTGGTGGCCTGGCAGTACCGGTTGGACGCCTTCCAGCTGGTCTACAGCACCCGAGGAGCGGTCTTCGGCGCCGGCTACACGGACGTCAACGCCCAGCTGCCGGCCTACAACCTCCTCACCCTGGTCACCCTGCTCACCGCGGTGCTGCTCCTGGTCAACGTGGTCATGCGCCAGGCCTGGCGAGCCATCGTCATCGTACTGGTGATCTGGGTGGCCGTGGCGGTGATCGCCGGCAACATCTACCCGGGCATCGTCCAGCGTTTCCAGGTGAGCCCCAACGAGTACGTCCGGGAAGCCCCCTTCATCCAGAACAACATCCAGTTCACCCGGCAGGCCTACGACCTGGACTCGGTGCGCAGCCGGGACTACGAGGTGGCGAACCTGACCGCGGAGGACCTCCTGAGCCAGCCCGAGACCATCCGCAACATCCGCCTCTGGGACTACCGGCCCCTGCTCCAGACCTACAACCAGATCCAGGCCCTGCGCCAGTACTACGAGTTCCGGGACATCGACGTGGACCGCTACGCCCTGGAGGACGGCCTGCGCCAGGTGATGCTGGGCGCTCGGGAGCTGGTGCCGGATCAGCTGAACGTGGAGGCCCAGACCTGGGTCAACCGCAAGCTGGTCTACACCCACGGCTATGGCGTGGCCGCTTCCCCGGTGGCCCGGGTCACCAAGGACGGCCTGCCCGATTTCCTGGTCAAGGACATCCCGCCCCAGGGCCAGATCCCCATCACCAAGCCCCAGATCTACTTCGGAGAGAAGACCAACGACTACGTGATCGTCCGCACCAGCGTGGACGAATTCGACTATCCCCAGGGCGGGGGGAACGTCTTCACCACGTTCGAGGGGGAGACGGGCATCCCCATCGGCAGCTACCTGAGCCGCCTGCTCTTCGCCCTCCGCTTCGGCGACTTCAACATCGTCCTCACCGATGCCATCCAGCCCACCAGCCGCCTGCTCTGGAAGCGGAACATCATGGAGCGGGCCCAGGAGGTGGCTCCCTTCCTCCGCTTCGACGACGATCCCTACATTGTCATCGGCCAGGACGGGAAGCTCTACTGGATCCTAGACGCGTTCACCACCAGCAGGCGCTACCCCTACAGCACGCCCATCAGCAGCCGACAGCAGAACCCGCTGCTGCCTCGCTGGCGGCTGAACTACATCCGCAACTCGGTGAAGATCGTCACCGACGCCTACACCGGAGAGATGCACTTCTACGTGGTGGATCCCACCGAGCCCATCATCGCCGCCTACAGCCGCATCTTCCCGGCCCTCTTCACCCCGCTGGAGGAGATGCCGCCGGATCTGCTGGCCCACATCCGCTATCCCAACTCCCTCTTCATCATCCAGGCGGAGATCTTCCGCACCTACCACATGACCGACTCCCGAGAGTTCTACAACCGGGAAGATCTGTGGGAGTGGCCGGAGGAGGTCTTCCAGGGCGAAGCGGTCTTGATGGAGCCCTACTACGTGCTCATGGAGTTGCCCGGAGAGGATGCGCTGGAGTTCATTCAGATCCTGCCTTTCACTCCGGCCAACCGGGAGAACATGATCGCCTGGCTGGCCGCCCAGAGCGCGCCGGAGAAATACGGGGAGAAACTCCTCTTCCAGTTCGGCAAGGACTCCCTGGTCTACGGCCCCAAGCAGATCGAGGCCCGCATCGACCAGGATCCAGAGATCAGCGCCCAGCTCAGCCTCTGGAACCAGCAGGGCAGCCAGGTGATCCGAGGCAATCTCCTGGTCATCCCCATCGGGGACAGCCTCCTCTACGTGGAGCCCCTCTACCTGCAGGCGGCCAACGGCAAGATCCCCGAGCTGAAACGGGTCATCGTGGCCACCACGGAGCAGGTGGTCATGGCCGAGAACCTGGGCCTGGCTCTGGCCCAGCTCTTCGGCCCGGAGGTGCTCAGCGAGGAAGTCCTGGCCGAGCTCCTGGCGCCTGGGGAGCAGATCCCCGCGGAGATCGTCGCTCCCACTGGCCCGGCAGCAGTCCTCACCCTGGAGGACCTGATCCTCCAGGCCAACGAGCACTACATCCGGGCTCAGGAGCGCATCCGAGAAGGGGATTGGGCCGGCTACGGCGCGGAGATGGATGCCCTGCAGCAGGTCCTGGAGCAGATGGCGGAGATGGCGGGCGTGGCCACGCCTGAGCCCACACCCCAGCCCGAGGAGGGCGCCCAGGAGGCGCCCCGGGAAGCGCCTGCCGAGACCCCCACCCCCGAGAGCGGCGGTTGAGCGAAAACGACACCCACAAAAAGACCCCGGCACGCCCATGTGCCGGGGTCTTTTCATTCGTCAGTACGCCTGAGAGGATTCGAACCTCTGACCTCTTCCTCCGCAGGGAAGCGCTCTATCCGCTGAGCTACAGGCGCTTGGCACCCGCGAGAGCGGATGCACAAGGCGGGGAGGGAGGGATTTGAACCCTCGAGGGACACTGCTGCCCCTACCCACTTAGCAGGCGGGCGCACTCGACCGGACTATGCGACCTCCCCAAGATCAATTGTGCGGACAGGTCCACCCAGGCGGAGGGAGAGGGATTCGAACCCCCGGTGGCTTGCGCCACAGTTGTTTTCAAGACAACCGCCTTCGTCCACTCGGCCATCCCTCCACGTGGCCGGGGCCGCTCAGGTGAGCCGCCCATCGGCGTAGGCGTCCGTCAAGCATGGTGGACACGCTGTCCTAGCCTGAAAAAGTATACCTGTGGGCCTGGCAGATGTCAAATTTCGCTGCTGTTTTCCCAGGACCGATCGCCCTGCCATTCCCTCAGAGAGACGCTTCCGCCCCTGCCGCCTCATCGCCGGTGAGGTCCCGGCGGCGACGACGCAGCCAGCGGGAGAAGACCAGCCCCAAGACCAGCATCAGCAGGGAGAACCCGGCCAGGAACCAGCGTCCCTGGGCGGATTCCGAGCTCAGGGCGGAGCCGAAGAGCACGAAAGTCAAGGAACCGGGCAGGTTCCCCAGCAGGGTCGCCACCACGAAGCTCACCAGCCCCACCCGCACGAGCCCGGAAAGATAGTTCACCAGGTCGTAGGGCAGGTAGAGGAGGCGCATGATCAGCACCGCCTCGAAGCCGTTGCTGCGCAGGAAGCGGGTGTACCGGGCCATGAAATGGGTGGCGTCCTGGTTCTCCTGGAAGAGTCCCGCGCCGAAGTACCGTCCCACCAGATAGGCCAGGGTGGCGGACAGGATCGCCCCCAGGGACGAGTAGACCAGCCCCCAGATGGGCCCGTAGAGGTAGCCACCCATCACCGACAGGACTGTGGCCGGGAAGAAAACCAGGGGCCGGACGGTGTAGAGGACCACGTAGAACAGGGGCCCCAGCGCGTTCCCCTCCAGGAAGGCCTGCAGGGCCTGGGCCACCTCCCGGGGAGACTGGCCCGTGCGCCGGATGTAGAGGAAATATCCCCCTACCAGGAGCAGCCAGAAAAGCAGGGCCACCAGCTTGCGGCTCTGTAACCAGAGACGAGCTGGGGGCTGGGATTGTTTCATCCGGGATTCTTCCGCGGCAGGATCCAGGGCCTGTTCAGAGGGATT
>WGCB01000187.1 GCA_015494005.1 Caldilineaceae bacterium | reverse complement strand
GGACAAGCTGGAGGCGGTGGCCCAGGCCCTGCTAGCGCAGGAGACCCTGGACGACAAAGAGTTCGTGGCCATCTTCGAAGGCCGGGAGCCGGATGCCCCCACGGAGGACAACCTGGCCCCCCAACCGGCCTAGCCCGAACATCACGCGGCACGGACCAGAACAGGAAAACGAAAGAGACGTCCCAGGCGGGGCGTCTCTTTTTCGTGTGCCCATTTTCGTGTGCCCATTTTCGGTGGGCAGGGCGCGCTGCTCAGCTGCGGCTGAGGAGCACCACGCCCACGCAGATGACCAGCACGGCCAGCCAGCGCATGCCGCTGACCTGCTCCCCCAGGAAGAAGGCGCTGACCAGGGTCACCAGGACGTAGCCCAGGCTCAGCGCGGGGTAGGCGTAGCTCAGCTCCACCCGGCTGAGGAGGATGAGCCAGAAGATGCTGCTCAGGCCGTAGGCCCCCACCCCAGCCAGCACGTAGGGGTTGAAGAAGGCCCGACTCAGGCCGTTCACGATGGAGCCCATGGTGCCGCTGATCACCCCAACGTGTCCCATGCCCTGCTTCATCATGAACTGGCCGATGACGTTCAGCCCCACGGTGATGAGTACCAATGCAAACTGTTTCATGGAATGTATCTCGGGAAGAGTGTGACAAAGGATCGTTCGAAAAGGCAGGGCCAGGAATCCAGCCCCCGATCAGCCAGGCATGCGCTGGTTCAGCCAGGCCACCAGATCGTCCAGGGGCTTCTCCTTGCCCAGGTCGTTGTGCAGCTCGTGGAAGTAGCCCTCGTAGACGAGCAGGGTCTTGTCCGGGGAGGAGACCCGCTGGAAGAAGGCCAGGGCCGCGTCGGGACGGACCACCGTGTCGGCCAGGCCCTGCATGAGCAGGAAGGGCAGGCGCAGCTCCTCGGCCCGGGCCATGATCCGGGGCTGGGCCGCCAGGATCTCCACCGCCCAGCGGGCCGAGCTGATGGGCACGTAGAGCGGGTCCTGGATGAACGCCTGGACCACCGCCGGGTCCCGGGAGATGCCGCTCTGGTCCCCGGGCCGCTTGACCGTGAACTGGGGGCGGAAGCGGTTGGCCAGGCGCAGGAACCAGACCAGATGCCGGGGCGTGTCCGCGGCCAGGGCCGGCGCGGAGATGACCAGGTAGTCCAGGGTCTCAGGGTAGTCCAGGGCATAGGCCAGGCCGATGAGGCCCCCCATGGAGTGGCCGAACAGGGCCACGGGCAGGTCCGGTTGCTCCTCTCGGGCCAGCTCCACCAGGGTCTTCACGTCTTCCAGATAGTCCTGGAACCGGTCCACATGCCCCCGGGGCCCGCCGGAGCGTCCGAAACCCCGGTGGTCCAGGGCATAGACCGCGTAGCCCTCGGGCAGGAGGCGCTCCACCACGTTGTGGTAGCGCCCGCTGTGCTCCCCCAGGCCGTGGACGATGACCACCACGCCTCGGGGTGGATCCCGGTCCGGCAGCCAGCGCTGGTAGAAGATGGGCACGCCCCCCACGCCGACGAAGGTGCTGGCGGAGTGGCGAGGCCGCCAGCGGGCCTGTTCGGGCTGGGAGGCCGCGTCCGGGGCGCTCTGGGATGCTTGGTCCGTCATGCGTCGCTTTCCTCCTCGTCCTCGACTCGATCTTCCGTTGGGCCCTCGGCCGAGCCCCCGGCGTCGGTCAGATGAACCAGCCAACGGTGCCAGGGGGCCGGTTCCCAGCGTAGGCCCAGGGCCTCCAGGCCGGGGCGGGAGGCGGCCAGGTGGGCCCGGCTGAAGGTGCGGAAACGCACTCGCCCATCCCGTTTGCCCAGGAGCTGGATGGCTGTGACCACCAGTTGCTGCTCCTCTGGGCTGCCCCAGAGCTCGGGCGCCAGGGCCAGGAGCAGGCGCAGCTCGTCCCGCCAGCGGGTCTGCTGCAGGAAGCCCACAGCCTCCCCCTCCCGCTCCACCTGCAGGATCTTGGCGTTGTGGGCCAGGGTGGGCTCGTGGGTGGCCAGGATGCCCGCCAGCTCCTGGGGGGAAGCGTCCGGGTAGTCCAGGGGGAGCAGGGCCCGGAGCTGGTCGGCAAAGCGGTTGGGGAACTGGGGCGTCAGCGCGAAGCCCGGGGGCAGGCTTCCTTCCGCCTCCAGGGGCAGCTCCGCCACCATCTGCTCCAGCTGGTAGTCCATCAGGTGGAAGCCAGCCTCCTGCAGCTGCTCCGTGACCCACGTCGGGGCGTCCGCGCGCAGGCCGAAGAAGAAGTATGTGTAGGCGCCCTGGGCCCGGGCCTGGGAAAGGGCCGCCTGGAGCAGGCGATGCAGCAGGGCCTGGTGGGAGGGGTCCCGAGGCTCCACCACGGCCCAGTCGAAGGTGCCCAGCACGTCCCCCAGATATTGGACCACCAGGTAGGCCTGGACCTGACCGCTCTGCACGGCCACCCAGGTGTCCATCTGGTTGCGCAGCATCCGCGGCCCCACGAACTTGCGGAACATGAGGTGGCGCCACCAGCTCCGTTTCAGCTCCAGCATGCCGTCCGGGTCACTGGAGATGCCGGCCAGCATGAGCTGAAGGACCTGGTTGATCTCCTTCGACGAGGCGATGTGGATCTCAGCCATGAGCGTCCCTCGATCCGGTCCAATGCTGTTGGGCCAGCTTGACCACTTCCCGATCATCGTCGAAGGTCAAGGTCTGGATAGCCTCCTCCGGGGTGAACCAGCCGACCCCATCCACCTCGATACTGCTGTCCGTCAGCTCGCCCCCGACCACCCGCAGCAGGAAATAGTCCACCTTTTTGTGGACCAGCACCGGCTCGGTCTTGCCGTAGGTGTCCCAGTACCAGTACTCGGTGGTCTTGAGGAAGGCCTCGGGCACGGTCTTCAGCCCCGTCTCCTCCTCCACCTCCCGGACCGCGGTCTGCTCCGGCGTCTCGCCAGCTTCGATGGTCCCCTTGGGGAGCTGCCAGCGGGTGCCTCCGGCCGTGGCGATCAGGGCGACCTGGACGATCTCCCCCTGGTCCGTGGGGACCCGGCGGTAGGCCACGCCCCCCGCGGAGTGGGCGGAGCGCACCCGGTGCTTCTTCTTGCCCGACGGACGCCGGCCAGAGGGGCGTCCCTTGCCGGTGCGCCGGCCCGACGACCGGGCGGAGCGTTTGGAAGACGGTTTGTTGGG
>WGCB01000186.1 GCA_015494005.1 Caldilineaceae bacterium | reverse complement strand
GTCAGATGTGTATAAGAGACAGGATGTACTGGGCGAAGTAGAGGACCCGCTCCAGGTAGCGGGGGCTGATGTTCAGGAGCAGGCCCAGGCGACTGGGCACCCCTTTCACGTACCAGATGTGGCTGACCGGGGTGGCCAGCTCAATGTGCCCCATGCGCTCTCGGCGGACCCGGCTGGGGGCCACCTCCACGCCGCACTTGTCGCACACAATGCCCTTGTAGCGGACCCGCTTGTACTTGCCGCAGGCGCACTCCCAGTCCTTGGTGGGGCCGAAAATGCGCTCACAGAACAGACCATCCCGCTCCGGGCGCAGGGTGCGGTAGTTGATGGTCTCCGGTTTGGTGACTTCGCCGTAGCTCCACTCCCGGATCTGTTCCGGCGAAGCCAGCGAAATGCGAATGGCATCGAAATCTCGAACTTCCACAGTTTTCTCCTTCAGATAGCAGACAGAAGACGGACGACGGTTGACCGCGGACTGGTGTCCGCATCCTGGGGGATGGGCCTCGGTGGAGACCCATCCCTTCCTCCGTTACCGCTACTCTTTGTTGCGGCTCATGGGGCCCGGCACGTTGAGACTGAAGCCCAGTCTCGGCAGGCGTTCCTCGGTCTCTTCCTTGCCGAAATGGATGACCTCGTTCTTCTCGTTGATGACCTCCACAGAGAGGGCCAGGCTCTGGAGCTCCTTCACCAGCACCCGGAAGCTCTCCGGCACACCGGGGCTCTGGATCTCCTCGCCTTTGACGATGGCCTCGTAGGCCTTGACCCGCCCGGTGACGTCGTCCGATTTGATGGTCAGCATCTCCTGCAGGGTGTAGGCCGCGCCGTAGGCCTCCAGGGCCCACACCTCCATCTCGCCGAAGCGCTGGCCGCCGAACTGGGCCTTGCCGCCCAGAGGCTGCTGGGTGACCAGGCTGTAGGGGCCGGTGCTTCGGGCGTGGACCTTGTCCTCCACCAGGTGGTGCAGTTTGAGCATCTGGACCACCCCCACGGTCACCGGAGAGTCGTAGGGCTCCCCGGTTTTGCCGTCGTAGAGGCGCTGCTTGCCCGTGGTGGGCAGGGGCCAGCCGATCTCTTTGCTCAGATCTTGGGCCGCCTTCGTCAACTCAGCCCCCTTCAGCTCGCCCGGGTCCTCGCCGTGGAAGATCATCCACTCGCGCAGGGCCACCTCCCGAGCCAGCTCGTTGGCCGCCTCGGACGTGCGAGCCTGGGCCATGTATTCGGGGATGATGTCGTCCGGCTCGTGGCCTCGCTCCAGGAGCCACTGACGGGCTGTGGCCCGGCGGGCGTAGGTCTCGTTGAAGTAGATCTCCTCGGGATCGTAGCCGGCCTCGGTCAACCAGTCCAGCAGATAAAGGAGCCGCACGTCCGCGTCATCCAGGAGTTCCTCCTCCGGGATGCCCTGCTCCTTGATCCACTCCCAGGCCTTCTCCGTGGCCTCTCGCCAGGCCCGGTCCGTGATCCAGGCCCGAGCCAGCTCTGCCTCGATCTCCTCCTCCTTGGCGCCGTCGAAGACCGGCGTCTCGGCCAGGAAGCCCAGGCGGGAAGCGGCCCACCCCAGGTGGGTCTCCAGGATCTGGCCGATGTTCATGCGGCCGGGCACGCCCAGGGGGTTCAGGATGATGTCGATGGGCGTGCCATCCTCCAGGAAGGGCATGTCCTCCACCGGGACCACCTTGGAAATGACGCCCTTGTTGCCGTGGCGGCCGGCCATCTTGTCCCCTTCCTGGATGCGCCGGCGCTGGGCCACGCTCACCCGGACCATCTTCTCCACGCCTGCGGGCAGGTCCTGGTGCTCGTCCCGGGTGAAGACTTTCACGTCCACCACCTTGCCCCGCTCACCGTGGGGCAGGCGCAGGGAGCTGTCTCGCACCTCCCGAGCCTTCTCGCCGAAGATGGCCCGCAGGAGCTTCTCTTCCGGGGTCAGTTCCGTTTCACCCTTGGGGGTGATCTTGCCCACCAGGATGTCGCCAGGGGTCACCTCCGCGCCGATGCGGATGATGCCCTCCTCGTCCAGGTCTTTCAGGGCGTCTTCACCCACGTTGGGGATGTCCCGGGTGATCTCCTCCGGCCCCAGCTTGGTCTCCCGGGCCTCCACCTCGTGCTTCTCGATGTGGATGGAGGTGAATTTGTCGTCCTGGACCAGCCGCTCGCTGATGAGGATGGCGTCCTCGTAGTTGCCGCCCTCCCAGCTCATGTAGGCCACCAAGACGTTCTGCCCCAGGGCCAGCTCGCCGTTGTCTGTGCTGGAGCTGTCGGCCAGCACATCCCCAGGCTGCACCCGGTCGCCCTTGACCACCACGGGCCGCTGGTCGATGCAGGTGCTCTGGTTGCTGCGGTCGTACTTGCGCAGGAGGTAGGAGCGACGCGTGCCGTCCTCCTCCTGGACCACGATCTCCGCGCCAGTGACGCTGACCACTTCGCCGGGCTCCCGGGCGACGAGCACCTGGCCCGAGTCGATGGCCGCCTGGTACTCCACGCCTGTCCCCACGATCGGGGCATCCGGCCGGATCAGGGGCACAGCCTGGCGCTGCATGTTGGAGCCCATCAAGGCCCGGTTGGCGTCGTCGTGCTCCAGGAAGGGGATGAGGGCCGCCGAGACGCCCACGATCTGCTTGGGCGACACGTCCATGTAGTCCAGCTGCTCCGGCTCGGCGAAGAGGAACTCGTCCGCGCGCCGGGCGGAGGGCCGGGGATTCAGGAACTGCCCCACCTTGTCCAGAGCCGTGGAGGCCTGGGCGATGGTGGCCTTCTCCTCCGCGTCTGCGGAGAGGTAGACAATGTCCGTGCTGACGAAGGGCTTGACCCGGATGCGCTCCAGGCCCTCGATCTTGCTCAGGCGCTTGGCCAGCTTCTCGTCCACCTCCCGGCCCTTCTTGGCCACCGTGCGCCCCGTCTTGGGATCCTTCACGTCCTGGTTCAAGATGTGGCCGATCAGAGCCTCCGGCTTGTTCTCCACATCCTTGTGGACCACTCGGTAGGGCGTCTCGATGAAGCCCAAGTCGTTGATCCGCCCATAGGTGGCCAAGGAGCCGATGAGGCCGATGTTGGGGCCTTCCGGCGTTTCGATGGGGCAGATGCGCCCGTAGTGGCTGTAGTGGACGTCCCGCACATCGAAGCCGGCCCGCTCTCGCCGCAGGCCACCGGGGCCCAGGGCGCTCAGCCGTCGCTTGTGGGTCAGCTCGGCCAGGGGATTGGTCTGGTCCATGAACTGGCTGAGCTGGCTGCCGCCGAAGAACTCTCGGGTGGCGGCCACCACCGGACGAATGTTGATCAGGCTCAGGGGCGTCACCTGCTCCGGGTCTCGGATGGACATGCGCTCCCGGACGACCCGCTCCATGCGCAGCAGGCCGATGCGCACCTGGTTCTGGATCAGCTCGCCCACCGTCTTGATGCGCCGGTTGCCCAGGTGATCGATGTCGTCGGGCTGCTCCCGGCCGTTGTTGATGTCGATGAGACGCCGGATCACCGCCACCAGATCTTCCCGGTTCAGGGTGGTGACGTTCAAAGGCGTGTCCAGGTGCAGCCGCTGGTTCAGCTTGTAGCGCCCCACCCGGCCCAGGTCATAGCGCCGGGGTGTGAAGAAAAGGTTCTCCACAAAGTTCCGGGCGTTGTCCAGGGTGGGCGGATCTCCGGGGCGCAGCTTCTTGTAGAACTCCAGCAAAGCATCCTCGACGCCCTTCTGGGGGTCGTCGGTGGGGTTGCTGGTGGGATCCCGCTCCAGGGTGGACTCGATGTGGGGATGATCCGGGTTGTCGTCCACGTCCGCGAAGAGGGCCCGGATCTCGTCGTCCGTGCCGTAGCCGATGGCCCGGAGCAGGATGGTCACCGGCAGCTTGCGCTTCCGGTCCACTTTCACGCTGATCACATCCCGTTTGCTGGTCTCGAACTCCAGCCAGGCGCCCCGGCTGGGGATCAGCTTGGCCCCAGCCAGGTCTCGACCGGTGCTCCGGTCCTCTTCCACAGTGAAGTAAACGCCCGGGGAGCGGATGAGCTGGCTCACCACCACCCGTTCGCTGCCGTTGATGATGAACGTGCCCGACTCGGTCATCAGGGGGAAGTCCCCCATGAAGACCTCCTGCTCGCTGATCTCCCCGGTGTCCTTGTTCACCAGGCTCACCTTCACCCACAGGGGCGCCGCGTAGGTGATGTCCCGGATGTGGCACTCTTCCACGGGGTATTTGGGCTCACCGAAATAGAAATCGCCGAACCGCAATTCCAAGTTCTTATTAAAGCTGACAATGGGCGAGATCTCATCGAAAAGCTCCCGCAGCCCCTGGGTCTTGAACCACTCGAAGCTGCGCAGCTGGATTTCGATGAGTCGAGGCAGCCCGATCACGCTGGATGTGCGTGCATAGGACTTGCGAACCGTACGCGTACCGTTGGGGAACTTGGTGTTGGCAACAGTTTGGCTCATCTAATATTGACTCCTTCGACCACTACAGATTCGCCCTGAGGGCGGGCGCGCCCGGCACGGAGGCCATCACAATGCCTGCTGATCACCGAATTGCCTGCGCGTTCAACGGGGTTGATGCTCATCGAAGGCGGGCAAGATCGGTTCAGAGCAACCTGGCAAGTCAGTGTACTCAATCGGTGTACCCAAGTTGGCTGGGTTCAGAACAAAGACTTCGAAGAACCCAGAAAAGGGCGGCGAAAAGCAATACGACACCCTGCGAAGAATCGGCCCATTGGGCTGCTTTGCCCTGGGCGACCTTCACGCAGCGTGCCTGTTCGGTTACAAGATAGTGTGGGCTTCAAGGTGTGTGTCTGCAGATGACTCGATGGGTTGCCCCGCGGCGTGGAGAGTGAAAATGGGTGTCGTTCTGAAGAGAAGATACAGCCTAGAAAACAACTTGAATAGTGCTCGAAATCCACCCCAGAACCCTACACGACCCGGCTGCCAGCTACCCTACCCACACGCAACACATCAGTTTACCCCAAATACCCCTGCCATGCTGTAAGTTAGCACCCAATCCTTGGCCAGCCCTCTCTACCGAACAATCGTCCCGCCGAGCCTTCTCCGCCTCCTCCAATCAACAACAAAAACCCAACGCCAGCACAACCGTGGGTTGGGTAGTTCAAGATTCAACATCGATCGCTTGTAAACGGATCGGCAACGGACGGCCCAATTTTCAGTCCAGTTTTTTCGGGTCCAGAGCAGCTGTTCCGCCCTTTTGACCACATCTGCAAATGGCAATTATAGGACACCCGGAAAGGGATGTCAAATGTGAGTTAGCGTAAAAACCCCTTGGAACCAAGGTTTTATCCACAAAATCGGCGAAAATACGCTCAATTTGGGAGCTAATTGGGCCAATTGGACCATTCCGTCCCCGGAAAGATGACATCGCGGCCAGGGCTGTACCCTCCCTGCCCTGGCAGGCGAACATCTCCTCCCCTCCCCTTC
>WGCB01000185.1 GCA_015494005.1 Caldilineaceae bacterium | reverse complement strand
ACCACTACGTGGTGGTGGATTTCTGGGCCAGCTACGTGAGCGGGGAGCCCCGGGCCCAGGACGACGCCGCGGCCCTGGCGTGGGTCCCTGTGGCGGAGCTGGGGCGCTACCCCATGCGAGAGGAGAGCCGTCAGGTGGTGCGCCGGGCCCACGCCCTCTGGCTCCGGGAGCGGGGGGCGGACGAGGGCGTGAGCGGGTGAGCGGGATGAGGAACGGCTCGCCAGTTTCCAACTCCCAACTTCCAACTCCCAGACTTGGGTTTCCGTCCCAGCCACCCGATCACCTGATTTTCCCCGCCTTCTTCCCCCAGCTCTCGATGTACTCCAGGCTCTGGTGGCGGAAGTAAGTCTGGTAGAGCTCCGCGTAGTGGCCGCCCTGGGCCATGAGCTGCTCGTGGCTACCCTCCTCGATGATGCGCCCCCGGTCCAGGACGATGATCCGGTCCGCGGCTTTGACCGTGGAGAGGCGGTGGGCGATGATGATGGAGGTGCGCCCCTGGAAGAGCATGTCCAGGGTCTCCTGGATCTGGGCCTCGGTGAAGGGATCGATGCTGGCCGTGGCCTCGTCCAGGATGAAGACGTTGGGATCCTGGGCCAGCATCCGAGCCAGGACCACCAGCTGGCGCTGGCCCATGCTCAGCCGCCCGCCCCGCTCCCCCACGTGGGTGGCCAGGCCCTCGGGCAGGGTCTCCAGCCACTCGCCCCGAGCGATCTGCCGGGCCAGGGCCTCCACCTCCGCGTCGCTCATCTCTGGCCGGGCATAGCGGATGTTGTCCGCCACGGTGCCGGCGAAGAGGAAGGGCGTCTGGCTGACCAGGCCCAGATGCCGCCGGTAGCTCTTCAGGTCCAGGGTGCGGATGTCCCGGCCGTCGATGAGGAGCTCGCCTTCCTGGAACTCGTAGAAGCGGGTGACCAGCTTGACGATGCTGGACTTGCCTGCGCCCGTATGCCCCACCAGGGCCACGCTCTCCCCGGGCCGGATGTGCAGGCTGAAATCCTGGAGCACCTGCTCCTTCTCGTTGTAGCGGAAGCTCACCCCACAGAAGCGGATGTCCCCCTCCAGGTGCTCCACAGGCTGGCTGTCCACCTGGCGCACGGCCGGCTCCTCGTCCATCAGGGCGAAGATGCGCTCCGTGGCGCTGAGCCCGGCCTGGAACTGGCTCCAGAAGGCGGAAAGCTGGATCATGGGGAACCAGAAGCGGTCCAGGCTGTTCATGAAGAGGTACCAGGAGCCCACGCTGATCACCGCGTTGGCCGCGCTCACGCCCCCGGCGTAGAGGAGGAGGGAGATGGCCACCCCGCTGAAGAACTGGAGGGAGGGGAAGACCGTGGCCAGGACCAAGCCCCGGCGCACCTGGGTGCGGTAGCTCTGCTCGTTGACCTGGAGGAACTCCTCGTAGATGCGCTGCTCCTGGCGGAAATTCTTGGCCACCATGATGCCCGTCACCGCGTCCTGGATGCTCACGTTCAGCTCCGCCAGGACCCGCTGGGTCTGCTGGGTCAAGCGCCGGGCCAGCTTGCGGAAGGAGCCGGCCACGATGAAAGCCAGGGGCGCCACTGCCAGGACCAGGAGGGCCAGCCGCCACTCGATGCGCAGGAGCACGATGAAGAGGACGAAGGAGAGGAGGAGCTGGCTGAAGACCTCGGTCACCAGGACGGCCACCCGGCCGAACTCGTCGCTGTCCGTGGTGATGCGGCTGACGATGCGCCCGGACTGGTACTTGTCGTAGAAGCTCATGTCGTGGGCCATGGCCGCCTGGAAGGCGTCCCGGCGCAGGGCCAGGACCACGTCCCCGATGAGCATGGAGGTGAGCAGGCGGCGGACCCAGTTGATGGCCCAGATGAGGATGCCCAGGAAGGTGACCGCGGCCACCAGCACCAGCATGAGCCGGTCCGTGGCTGGGTCCTGCTGGCCCAGGACCTCCATCAGGGCCACGCCCCGAGCGGTGAGAAAAGGGGCCGCCGCGCCGGAGAGGGAGAGGGCGGTCACCGCGAAGACGACCACCAGCATCCGCTTCCACCAGGGGCGGAAGTAGTCCGCGATGCGGCTGACCAGCTCTCGGTTGGAGTACTCCCGGTCGTAGGCCTCGGCCTCCAGGCCGGCCCGCAAAATGCCCATGCCTGTTCTCCTGCCGGCGGTGGGTGACTGGCGCAGTGGGTGACTGGCGCGGTGGGTGACGGGTGTGGGAGATCCGTGTGGTACACTGGTGGCGCGGAAAACACCCCACTCTCCTGCCCAGTCGCCCGGACGAACGTCCGGACTGAACCGTTGTAGTATCCCTGACCCGGCCACCTCTGTCAAGCTCGACCGTCCCGCTCCGCGAGGGGCCCAAGTCCAAGGAGCCAACGCCATGCGATGTTTCGTCCCACCGGCACGGACACTTCCCCCCGGGTTCATGCTCAGCCTCCTCCTGGGCCTGGCTCTGGCTCTGACCGCCTGCCGCCAGCCAGGCAT
>WGCB01000184.1 GCA_015494005.1 Caldilineaceae bacterium | reverse complement strand
GGAAGGAGCCATCCGGGAAGGGGAGGGCCTCCACATCCCCCAGACGGGTCTCCAGGTTGGTGATCCCCCGCTCCCGGGCCAGATCCTGGGTCTGCACCAGCATGGCCGGGCTGAAGTCCAGGGCGACGACTTGGCCCACATGGGGAGCGAAGGCCAGGGCCGCGTGCCCTGCGCCGCAGCCCGCGTCCAGGACCCGCTCCTGGCCCTGGAGAGCCGCGGCCTCCACCATCCAGGCCAGGTCCGGTCCTTGGGCATGGACCGGGCTGATCCGGTAGCTGGCCGCGGCCTGTTCGAACTGCTGCTGCACGGACTTCTTGATGTCGGCCCTGGTCTCTTCGCTCACCTGCTCCTCCGGTTGTCTCTCGCTTGTGCCTCGGGTGGGGTGTGGGCCGAGCCTCAGGAGACCGCGGCCAGCTTGGGGATGGGGGTGAGCCAGTCCATGAACTTGGGCTCCTGGCCCCGGACGATGCGGAAATAGAGGTCCCGGATGCGCTGGGTGATGGGGCCCATGCGCCCCGTCCCCACCGGGCGGTGATCCACCGAGGCGATGGCCACGATCTGCACCCCGGTGCCGCAGAAGAAGGCCTCGTCGGCTACGTAGAGCTCGCTGCGGTCGATGGTGCGGACCACCACCGGGATGTCCAGCTCCTCTCGGGCCAGTTGCATGATGGTGCGCCGGGTGATCCCCTCCAGGATGTTGCTGTGCACCGGCGTGGTGATGAGCACCCCGTTGCGCACCATGAAGAGATTCTCCGCGCTGCCCTCGGCCACGTGCCCGTCCTGGTTGAGGACGATGGCCTCATCGAAGCCGTTGAGCATGGCCTCGCTCTTGATCAGCGCGCTGTTGATGTAGCTGCCGATGAGCTTGCCCCGGGCCGGGATGGCCGTGTCGTCCACTCGGCGCCAGCTGCTGGTGCAGACCTTGGCCCCCTCCTCGTCCTGGATGTACTTGCCGAAGGGCAGGCTGAAGATGGCCACCTCGTCCCGCAGGTTGTGCAGGCGCACACCGATGACCTCGTCCGCCTTGTAGAGCAGAGGGCGGATGTAGCAGTCCTGCTGCCAGCCCTCCTTGGCCAGCAACTCCACGGTGACCTCCGCCAGCTGCTCCGGGGTGTAGTCCACCTGGGCCAGGAGGAACTTGCCGCTGTTCAGGAAGCGCCGGTAGTGGTCCAGGATGCGGAAGACGTAGAGCTGCTCCTGCTCCGCGTTCCAGTAGCCCCGGATGCCGGCGAAGGCCCCGGTGCCGTAGTTGAAGGTGTGGGTCATGATGCTGACTTTGGCCTGCTCGATGGGGACGATCCGGCCTTGGAAGAACGCGTATTTGGTCATGGGGAACTCCTTGGCTGTGGGAATCGGACTGTGGAACGCCGCGGCAAACGGGGTCGGGGAACCCCTCCGTCGCCCCCATTATACACCCGGAATCGGGGTAGCGGAAGGAATCGCGCTCACCCCGTCGTCTGTCACCCGGCCAGGCGCTCCCCTGGTTCCCAGCGCCGCCCCGTGGCCCCCACGTAGACCGCCCGGGGACGAATGATGCGGTTCTGGCGCTGCTGCTCCAGGCAGTGGGCGGTCCAGCCGGCCACCCGGCCCACCGCGAAGGCGGGGGTGAAGAGGTCCGGCTCCAGCCCCAGGCCGTGGAGGAGGAGGGCCGTGTAGAACTCCACGTTGGTCTGCAGGTTGCGGCCGGGCTTGTACTCGGCCAGGAGGCGCACGGCTGTCTGCTCTACGTGCCGGGCCAGGCGATAGAGGGCCATGTCGCCGCTCTCCTGGAACATGCGGGCCGCGGCCTCGGCCAGCACCTCCGCCCGGGGATCCCGCACCTTGTAGACCCGGTGGCCGAAGCCCATGAGCCGCTCCCCCGCCTCCAGCTTGGCCCGCAGGAAGGGCTCCGCCCGCTCCGCCTGGCCGATCTGGAAGACCATGTCCAGGGCCGGGCCGGGCGCGCCGCCGTGGAGGGGGCCCTTCAGCGCGCCGATGGCCCCGGTCACCGCGGAGAGGATGTCCGAGCCGGTGGAGACGATGACCCGGGCGGTGAAGGTGGAGGCGTTCAGGCCGTGGTCCACCACCGTGTTCAGGTAGGTCTCCAGCCCTCGGACCTGGGCCGGGTGGGGCGGTTTTCCCTGGAGCATGGCCAGGTAGTTGGCGCTGTGGCTCAGGGTCGGGTCCGGCGGCACCGGGGCCAGGCCCTGGCGCAGCCGGGCGTAGCTGGCCACGATGGTGGGGAAGCGGGCCACCGCGGTCATGGCCTCTTCCAGGGCCTGCTCCTGGGAGCCACCCAGGGAATCATCCGAGGGCAGGTCCAGGGAGAGGGCGCCGGCGGCCATGCGCAGGGCGTCCATGGCCGGGATCTGGGCCTCCGCGGCTGCGGCCAGCAGCTCCAGGACGGCAGGGGGCAGGGCTCGGCGCTGGGCCAGGGCCTGGCGGAAGCGGGCCAGCTCGTCGGGGCTGGGCAGCCGGTCGTTCCAGAGCAGGTAGACCGTCTCCTCGAAGGTGGCGTGGGCGGCCAGCTCCTCCACCGGAAAGCCGGCGATGATCAGCTCGCCGGCCTGGCCATCCACCCGGCTCAGCCGGGTCTCCGCGGCCACCACGCCTTCCAAGCCAGGGGTCAGGGTTGCTGGGGTCAAGGGTGTGCTCCTTCCAGATTGGTGAATGGACAAAGTGGGTGAGTGGAAAATGCTTACATCCCACCATTATGGACGATGTCATCCATGTTGTCAATATTGATTGAAAAATCAATGTGTGCTAATCTACTCGGGAAAGCAGGCTGGCCAATCCTCCAATCATCCAATCAGCCAGTCACCCACCTCCCTTCCGGAAAGGAGCTCGCCCATGACCTCGTCCCCCCACTACCTCTCCGCCCAGGAAGCCGCCGCGGAGCTGGGCATCAGCCTGGCCACTCTCTACTCCTACGTGAGCCGGGGCCTGATCCGCTCCGAAGAGGCTGGCGGACCCCGGCGACGCCGTCGCTACCGGGCCGAGGACGTGCAGCGGCTGAAGGAGCGCAAGGAACTGCGCCGGGACCCCAGCCGGGCCGTGGAAAAGGCCCTGGACTGGGGCGCGCCCCTGCTGGAGTCCGCCATCACCCTGATCCAGGACGGCCGCTTTTTCTACCGGGGGCGCGATGCCCTGGCCCTGGCCGACAGCCATACCATCGAGCAGGTGGCGGCCCTCATCTGGCTCGAGGAAGAGACGGCGCCGGACGTCCCGGCCCTGCCTGAGCTCTTCCGCGCCACCCAGGTGACGTCCCTCCTGGCCCAGCTGGCGGACGCCCGGGCAGCCTGGCCGCCCCTGGGACTGGTGGAAGCCTTCCAGGCCATCCTGCCCCTGGCCGGCGCCCTGGACCCGAGCGCCTACGACCTGCGCCCCCAGCCCGT
>WGCB01000183.1 GCA_015494005.1 Caldilineaceae bacterium | reverse complement strand
ACCGGAGGCCATGAGCGAGGGATGAGCAGTGAAGGGGTGAAGGGGGTGAGCGGGTGACGAGGGACAAGGAAGCTCCCAACTTCCATCTTCCATCTTCCAACTTCCATCTCCCCACTTCCGTCTCCCACTTCCGTCTCTCCACTTTCTTTGATCCCCGCACCCTGCCTGTGATAAGATTGGGTTGGGCGACCGAGTCGCCCAGCCTGTTTTTTTTGCGGAGAACCAGCCTGGACGCGAGCGTCCAGTGCATGTGTCCCAGTGGTTGTTTCGTCTGGAAGTGACAATGGCTGAGAAAGTGAAAATTATCCTGCGGGATCGGCAGTGGGAAGTGGAGCCGGGCAAGAGCGCCCGGGCCGTGATGAAGGCGCTGGGGCTGAATCCGGAGAGCTATCTGGTGGTGCGCAACGGCCAGCTGGTGGACGACAGCACGGTCTTCGCGGGCGGGGACCGGGTGAAGCTGGTGGCTGTCATTTCAGGAGGGAGCTAGCCATGGGCGGACGACGATGTCGCAAGTGCGGCGCGCCGGCGGTGATCAACATGCGCCAGCACAAGCTGGCCCTCTGCGGCGAGCACTACACAGCCTGGATCGTGGAGCAGACCGAGCGCTTCATCAAGAAGTACAGGATGTTCACCCGGGACGAGCGGGTGCTGGTGGCCGTCAGCGGGGGCAAGGACTCCCTGGCCCTCTGGGATGTGCTCCTGGAGCTGGGCTACCAGGCCGACGCCCTCTACCTGGGCCTGGGCATCCAGGGGGAGATCGGCTACAGCAGCCGCTCCCTGGAGGCGGTGCAGGCCTTCGCGGAGCGCCACCCCCAGTCCAGGCTCCACGTGTTGAACGTGGACGAGACCTACGGCGAGTCCATCCCGGAGGTGGCCCAGCGCACCCGGCGCGGCCGGGGCAAGCCCTGCTCCGTCTGCGGGCTGATCAAGCGCCACGAGATGAACCGCATCGCCCACGAGCTGGGCTACCCCGTCCTGGCCACCGGCCACAACCTGGACGACGAGGCCGCGGTCCTCTTCCAGAACACCCTCCACTGGCAGGTGGGCTACCTGGCTCGCCAGTACCCGGTCCTGCCCGAGGGCAACGGCTTTGCCCGCAAGGTCAAGCCCTTCTGCCGCTTCTACGAGCGGGAGACCGCGGCCTACGCCCTGGTCAAGGGCATCGACTACGTCTACGACGAGTGCCCCTTCGCGGAGGGGGCCACCACCATCTACTACAAGGAGCTGCTCAACCAGCTGGAGGAGCAGCGTCCCGGGGCCAAGCTCCACTTCTATCTCTCCTTCCTGCGGGCCAAGGAGAAGGAGGGGCTCCTGGCCAACTGGGAAGAGGAGCAGGTGGAGCTCCACCCCTGCGAGCAGTGTGGCCAGCCCACCACCGCGCCGGGCCTCTGCTCCTTCTGCCGGCTCTGGCCCGAGGAGGTGCTGCAGCGACCGCCCAGCGCCTTCATTCCCCTGACCCTGGTGGGCCCTGGGCCCCAGGAGGCGGAGGTCGCGTCAGCGCCCGAGCCGGAACTTGAACCGGAACCTGAGCCGGTGGGCGACTGAGGAGCGGCGGCCCCTGCCACCAGGCTACGGCCCCTGCAGGACGAAACACAAGAGCCCGGAAACCGAGCGTTCCGGGCTCTTTCTTTGGTGGCTGTGTCGCTTTTCAGGATGCCGACGAGGGCGGAGCAGCGCCTGGCTTTCCCTCCTCTTCCGTTCTCTCCTCTGTTCCCTCCTCCAGGACGTACTCCCGGCGCTCCGGGGACCAGTGGAAGCGGGCCCCCAGCTCCTGGAGCCGCCGGCGCAGCTCCAGCATGGCCGCGTTGGACTCCCCGGTGCTGCGCACCTCCCCGAGGACGCGCTCCTCCGGGTCGAAGCCGCTCAGCCGCCGCCACTCCGTGAGCTCCTGGAGCAGGGCGTGGATCTCCGCTCGTCGAGCCTCCTCCGGCGTGGGTCCTGTGAGCCGCTTCATCTGGCCCCCTATTTGTGCTCGAACTTGCCCCCGCCCAGCACCTTCACGTGGTACTCCCAGGTGCGGAAGGGGGTGATGGGCATGGCCGACAGGCTGCCCGTGGTGGTTTTGGGCACGTCCGCGCTGCGGTAGACCGCGGTCCGGAAGTCCAGCTTGGCCTCCGCTCCCACGCCGTCGCTGGTGGTCAGCGGCCCGGGCCTGTCCAGGGCGTGGAACTTGTTGGGGCCGTCCACGTAATACCGCCAGCGAGTGCTCCCCTTGCTCCAGTAGGCCGGGTCCGCGTCCACGGAATCCACCATCCAGCTGGAGAAGTCGATGTCCGTCCATTTCCCGTACATCTTCGCTTTGTAGGGCTTCCCCTTGGCGTTCTTCATGAACCCTTTGACCCAGTTGACGATGATGTAGTCCTCCTTTTTGCCCCCAGACCAGGTGACGTCAAAGCGCACGAGTTTGACGGACCGGTTGTTTTTGTCCTCATACTTGTCGTTGCCGAGGACGTTCAGGCTGGCGTGCTGCCCTGTGGCGGCAGCGATGCCCGCACCCACGGCCCCGCCCAACAGGATGCCGGCCGGACCCAGCACCGCGCTTCCTATGCTGGCCCCGATGCCGGCGCCGATGAGGGTCCTGGTGTCCACGGCTAACAGCCGGTGCTCCTCGTCCGGTTCCGGCGCGTCCAGGTCCGGCCGACCGGACTCCAGGGCCCGCTGGGCGGGGGGATGGACCGGGATCCGGCGGAAATCATGGCCGGCCCCGGGGCCTGGCGGCGAGGCGGCGGCCCGTTCCTGGGATGGGCGGGGAGTGGGGACGCTCCGGCCCAGCGGGCTCCAGTGGATCGCCGGGCTG
>WGCB01000182.1 GCA_015494005.1 Caldilineaceae bacterium | reverse complement strand
GTGTGCATGAACATTTCCTGGGCCAGTCGCCCTTGGAGCTGGGCCAGGTCCAGGCCGATGAGATAAAGGTCAAGACCCAGTCCGGCTGGCTGTGGATGGCCATGGCCCTGATGGTCTCCACCCGGCTGTGGCTAGGTGGGGTGGTCAGTCCTCACCGCAACCAGGCCTTGATCGATGCCTTGGCGGCCCAGATCCGTGGGGTCGCCCTCTGCCGTCCCTTGTTGTTGGCGGTGGATGGCTTCGCAAGCTATGTGAAGGCCTTCCAGAAAGCCTTTCGGACACCCCTCCACCTGGGCACGCCCGGCCGCCCCCGGTTGGTCCCCTGGCCAGGGATCCACATCGTCCAGGTGGTGAAGAAGAAGGCGACCGGTCAGGTCTCCTTGAGCCGGCGGATCGTTCAGGGCAGCCAGGATGTCATCGACCTGCTGCTCCAAACCAGCCAGGGCGGTGGTGTCATCAACACCGCCTACATCGAACGCTTGAACGCCACCTTCCGCCAACGCCTCTCCGTGCTGACCCGTCGCACCCGCCATCTGGCCCGCCAGCCTGACACCGTCCAGGCCAGCATGTTCCTGGTGGGCTGTGTGTACAACTTCTGCACCGATCACAAGAGCCTGCGCCTGCCCCTGTACATCGGCGAACGCCAACGAAAATGGGTGCAGCGGACGCCAGCCATCGCCGTGGGATGGACGGACCATCGCTGGAGTGTGATGGAACTGTTGCATTTCAAAGTGCCGCCTCCACCTTGGTCTCCGCCTGTGCGTCGGGGCAGGCCTTCTCGGGCCACGTTACGGCTAGTTCGACAGTGGTGTACGTAACCACGCTATTCTGTCCCGCTACCCAGTTGGACACAAATGTTTAGAAGCCTATTTTCGGCTCAATAGCTACAGATATCCTATTCTTGAAGTAACGCATCTATCAGAGTTTTGAAAGTCTCCTGCGCAGAGGGATCGGGCACGCTATTTGCCGTCAACATGCTGTTTGCCATTAAAAGAACAAGCACCTCTCCCTTTGAACCCACAAACCAGTGAATCGCGTCTTCTTCATCGCCAATAAACATCACTGCTTGTCCATGCAGACCTTTCTGGTTTGGACTCTTGAATTCCCCTAAGTATTGGCTTCCATCCTGGGCAAGGACTACATCTATTAGTCGAGCCGCCGCTTGCTGTGCCTGTCTTTCACTGGCGTAACGATACAGGTAATTACCGATGTAGATAGAGGATTGTCCATTAGGCACAAAGGCTTCTACACGGTAAGCGGTCTTGTACTCAAGTACACCCGTGTCCACTTTCACCAAAGGGATATTGGAAGCGTGCAGAGGCTGTGTTACGTCGTACATACCCACCGGGCCGGAGACTATCCATTCTGATCCCTCTGGTAGTTGAGAAGGTCGTATTGCTAACCTAGTCAGAAGTGGATCTTCAAGATGGTTAGCGCTTGGCTCAAAGGCCAAACTAGTGCCAGCGACTAAGATTGCGAAAATCACTAATATCCCTGCAGTAAGGATTTTTGTTTTGTTCATCGCAAGAATTTACCTCCTTGAACTTCGGTGGAGTAGCACAACGGCTTACCAATAATACATATCAGCTATATAGTTTGATGCTTTTCTATGGTCTGAGCCGCTCCAGTACCAGCTTTTGGGGATTAAGAGTGTACTTAGCGCAGGTCCCCACCAGTTCCAGCTACTGATACACCCATGACCTGATGAACATGTCGCACTGTCTCCACCTGGGCCCACATAGTGCTGGTTTCTACCCCAACTACCAGTGAAAAAGGCACCATAATGTGGTATTGGACCATCCCAGTACGCTATACCAGTTTTGTAGGCGGTTGTAGTCTGATAAAAGCCTTGTGGTTGGGGGGGAGCCGCTAGTAATGGAGTGGGTATCGTGACCACAAAAGTTACAGCAAGAATCATAATCAAATAAAGTATTTGCCCTTTTATTTTATGCATTGCCCTGCTCATATGTTTGTTCCTCCTACGACCCATTGGATTGATAACGACGGCGGATCTGATCCGATTTGATAAACATCCGGAAAAGGTATAATGTCTTGTCCAAGGGGAGTATCCAACTGCCAGTCTCCCCTAACTCCCTGTCCATCGAATCGGATCACCTCCAGATTAGGTCCCGTTTGTCCAAAGTCCAATCATCTAACTGCGTAAGTCCTGTTATTGAAACCATGCTTGTCCGTGAATCTTATGATTCCCAGCAGGGGCATTATAACCGGTACAAACGTTTCTTTCAGGGACTAACAGATAGTAGTTTTGGCCAGGCCAGCATGTCCATCCATGCTGCCAACAGTAGTAATGCTCCCAATCCACCTGGCTCCATATTCCCGTCCACTCATCTTTTACGTATGCCGAGCGGCTTGTGGTAGTATCCGGCAAAACAAAGTACACGATGTTTTCTACTTCGGTTACACTCCCCGGAGGCCACCGAGCCGGGCCACATGTCCACCCAGAGATATTGACATATTGCACACCATTCCTCTTTTCATTGTGTGCTTTAATTTGTCCGTACCAATCTCCCCATGTCCACCAATCCGGACTTGGAGACGCCTCTATGTTGCCTTCCGTGCTCTCCAACGATAGACTATTACTATTGTTGCTGTTTTCGAATCTACCAGTATCTTGCAGCTTTAATTTGCCTCGAAGTATATTAATTTTGGCTTGATATTCCTCTCGTTGTTGAGCTTTTACTTCCCCTGGCATATCGATGATCAGCCGCAGAAACGCCTCGTAATCCCGAAGAGCCCTTTCAAACAGTCCTTTTTCTTCGTAGATGTATCCTCGACTCTGATAGGCCGAATATGTATCGGGGTGCTTCTGAATCAACTTTGTGTATTCAACAAGTGCCTTTTCTATTTCGCCTAAGTGATAGAGGTTGGCTGCCATGTTACTCCACGAACTCACGTCATCCGGATAAGAATTCAGGATCGTTTGATACACCTGATTTGCTTCTCGTAGCAAGCGATCACGCATTGCTCCATCTTGGGTCTGCCACGCAGCTGTCGTCAATTCGCTCGCTTGAAGATACAATTTCTCCCAGTGAATGTATCTGTCATCGGATGTGCCTTCAGGGGTTTGCGAAACTATAACCGTCTGTGCGATCAAAAACAACGTTATTGCTGTCAAGATGACCGTCAGAATACGAATTTCGCTCTTCAACATGATAGCCTCCTCTCAAGATCAGACCCATTACCGGGGTGAGCGATCTATGCACCAGGAGATGGTGGTTGTGCAATGCAGAACCGCTTTCTCGTCCAGGATGTCGGCCAAGTCTCACCTTAACCTTTGGGGCCAGTCTTACAGGCCGAATTCGGCAATAGAAACTCACCTAACATCCTACATCTATTCTGTTGCCTCTGTCAGTCGTCCGGCTGGATGATTTTCAGTCATTTAGCGGATGATTTTTTGTCATCCACCTGGTGTACGCTCCAGGTTTTTTCCGGCATCGACAGCTCCACTGCCAACGCGATGAGCTCTCCCCGGCTCCTCACCCCCAGCTTGCCATAGATACGACGCAAATGAGTCTTCACCGTGGCCCGGCTGATGCTTAGGGACCGAGCAATGGTTGGGTTGTCTAAGCCCCGCGCCACCAAGGCCAACACGTCCCGCTCTCGGGGCGTCAACTGGCCCAAGCTTTCGGCCATCTCCAGACAGACCAGCTGCTCCCGCATCAGGGACGCCACCCCTTCGTCCAAAAGCAGACCATAGTTGAGCACATCTGCCACGGATCGGACCAGTTTCGCCGTTTCTGTTGATATCAACAGATACCCCTCCGCGCCCTCTAACAGACAGCCGGCCACCACCTCTTGCTCTGCCGGACCATAGACCAATACCCGAATCCCGGGTTCGCACTCCTTGATGCAAGCCACCATCGAGCGCAAAGATGTCCCTGGCTGCTCTGCGCTAACCAAGGCCACCTCTACCCGTGTCTGCTCCAATATGGACTTCAGACTCTTCCTATCCCAGGCGCTCCCCACCACCCGGTGCGACGCGTTTGAGGCCAACAGCCTGGAAAGCCGGGTGCGTATTCTTGATGATGGAGTCAGAACAAGTACAGTGATGGCCATCACAAGGTCTTCTCCGATCCCGCTGCACCGCCCGTTCAAAAAACGGCAAGGGCAAGCGCCATCGAAGCTCCATAACACCAACGACAGCGCGTGATGGACCAGGGAAACGATGTGTGGACGAAGGGAGGAGGGCGACGAGAGGAGCTTACAGCGCCGTCAATAACGCCTCCATCATAGCATGGATGGCGGGGAGAGACAAGGGGTTTGGAGAAAACGTAGGGAAATCGTTTTGGAAAAGTCAGGGATTGGTCTGGGCCAGGAGGGGCCTCAGCTGCTGCGCTGGACCACGAAGGCGCACAGGCCCAGGAGGGACTCCTTGCTGGGGCTGGCGGGGAACTCCTGCAGGGCGGCGGTGGCCTGCTCCAGGAAGGTGACCGCTTCCTGCCGGGCCGCAGAGATGGCCTGGCTGCGACGGATGGCAGCCACCACCTGGTCCACCACCCGGGCCAGGGCCTGCCCGTTCCCGGCCTCGTGGAGCCGACGAGCCTCCTCCAACTGGGCCACCAGGTCGTCCGGGGCCGGATGCTCCTGCAGGAAGTAGAAGAAGGGCAGGGTCAAGGTGCCCTGGCGCAGGTCGCTGCCCGCAGGTTTGCCCAGGGTCTCCTCGTCCCCCACGAAATCCAGGATGTCGTCCATGATCTGGAAGGCCATGCCGAAATGGTAGCCGTAGGCCTTGAGCTGGGCCACCTGGGCCTCGGGCAGACCCACCAGCACCCCGGCCGCCTCCGTGGCCGCGCTGAAGAGGCTGGCCGTCTTGGCGTAGATGCGCCGGTAGTAGTTCTCCCGCTCCTGCTGGTAGTCGTTGCGGTCGAAGAGCTGGCGCAGCTCGCCGTCCACGATGGTCTGCAAGGTGTCGCTGAAGAGCCGGATCACCCGCATGTTCTCCGTCTGGGCCGCGAAGAGGGCCGCCCGGGCGAACATGTAGTCCCCGGCCAGGACCGTGGCCCCCTGGCTCCAGGTGGCGTTGAGGGTGGGTGCGCCTCGGCGGAGCAGTGCCCCGTCGATGACGTCGTCATGGACCAGGGTGGAGGTGTGGAGCATCTCCACTGCCGCGGCCAGGGCGATGAGTCGGCTGTAGGTGGCCCCATCCAGCCCAGGACGGCACAGCCCGCCAGCCAGGAGGGCCAGGGCCGGCCGCAGCCGTTTCCCGCCGTTGCGGATAAGCTCGATGAAGGCGTCGGCCAGGGGAGCGAAAGCGGAGGATTCCACCGTCTTCATCTTCTGCTCCACCAGGCGCAGACCCGGCCGCACAGGAGCCAAAAGATCCTGGATGTCCTGGGCGCTCTCCCACCAATCCATGGGTTCCGTCTTCGTCTCCAGGGCCGCCCCAGCCAGGCTCGTCCGCACCCTGGCCGCGCCGTTGCGGACACGGCCGTTCACAGGCTCGGACAGGCTGGATCGTTTACTGGTTGGCATGGAACGAGGGCTGGGTTGCGGTTTCGACACCGGGTCGATTCTCCAATCCAAAGAATTGCCGGGCCACAGCCGTGGTGATCTGGGCCACGTCCTGGGGGGAACGGCCGGCCAGCTCCGCCACCCGGCGGCAGACCAGGGCCACGTAGGCCGGTTCGTTGCGCTTGCCCCGGTAGGGGTGAGGGGCGAGATAGGGGGCGTCTGTCTCCAGCATGAGCCGATCCAGGCGCAGTTTGGACGTCAGCTCGTGCAAGCGCCGGGCGTTCTTGAAGGTGACCGGGCCGCCCAGGCCCAGGACAAAGTTCCAGCCGTAGGCCCGCTGGGCCAGGGCCTCGTCCCCGCCGAAGGCATGGAGCACCCCGGCGAAGGGACGCCGGGCCAGGGGCGAGCGGCGGAAGGCCGGGCTCGTCACCCACCCCTCCAGGACCGCCACCACCTGCTCTGTGGCCTCCCGGTTGTGGATGATCACCGGCAGCCCCAGCTCCTGGGCCAGGGCCAGCTGGGCCTGGAAGGCAGGGAGCTGCTGGGCCAGGGGCACCGTGTCCCAGTGGGTGTCCAGGCCGATCTCGCCGATGGCCACCACCTTGGGATGTCCGGCCAGCCGCCGCAGCTCGTCCAGGGCGGCCTGGTCGAAGCCCGCGCTGCTGTTGGGATGGACCCCCACCGCGGCGTAGACTTCCGGATATTTCTCGGCCAGGGCGATGGCCCGGCGGCTGTGGTCCAGGTCGATGCCTGGGTTGACCAGGAGCTGGATCCCCGCCGCCCGAGCCCGGGCCACCACCGCGTCCCGGTCCGGGTCGAACTGGGGCAGATCCAGGTGGCAGTGGCTGTCCACCAGGGGAGTGATGGGCTCGATTGTCGTTTCTTTTCGCTGGCTGGACGCCATCACAGCACGCTTCCTTGCCCCAGGTTGCTCAAGTTTGTTCATTTTATCACAGGGAAAATGGGGCGCAAAGTAAATCACAATCCAAAGCGGCGAGGTGACAGCAAGGGCGGCAGCAAGCCCTGGGACCCGGCCCGGGTCGATCTGGGAGCCGCCCTGGTCCGCGCGCTGACGCCCGGGATTCCCCTGGAAAGCAAGACGTGGCAGGTTGCGGAAACCTGCCACGTCTCAGCCGGGGCTCCCTGGGCTAGGCGATGCCGGCCAGCTTCATCCCGTCTTCCAGGATCTTCTTCACCGCCTCGGGCGAGGTGGTCTCGGTGTAGACCCGGATCAGGGGCTCGGTACCAGAGAAGCGCACCAGGAGCCAGCCCCCGTCCTCCATGACGAACTTGTAGCCGTCCAGGGTGATCTTGTCCACCACTTTGATGCCCCCCAGGGTGAGCCCCTGGATGGAGACCTCGTCCAGGCGCTTCTTGGCCTGCTGCTTGGTGGCCTCGTCCTTGAGGGGCGTGTCGATGCGGCCGTAGTAGTGGGGGCCCACCAGCTCGAAGAGGGTCTCGATGAGCTGGGTGGGGGTCTTGCCCGTGCGCACCATGAGATCCAGCAGGTAGAGGTTGGCCAGGATGCCGTCCCGCTCGGGCACGTGCCCCCGGAAGGCGTAGCCGCCGCTCTCCTCGCCGCCGATCATGGCGTTGTGCTCCAGCATGGCCGGGGCCACGTACTTGAAGCCCACTCCCGTCTCGATGACCGGCACGTTGTAGATCTCCCCCAGCCTGTTCAGCATGGAGGTGGTGCTGATGGTCTTGACGATGGGCCCTCGCTCGCCCCGCACCTCCAGCATGTAGTAGGCCAGGAGCCCGAAGACCCGCAGCTGGTCCACGAACTGGCCGTTCTCGTCGCCGAAGCCGCACCGATCCGCGTCTCCGTCCATGATGCAGACGCAGTGGGCCCCCTCCCGACGACCAGCGGCCAGGCCCGCGTCCACGTTGGGCGGGATGGGCTCCGGCCGGCGCATCTCCGGGAAGATGGGGTTGCGCCGGTTGTGGACCTCGATGACCTCCGTCTTGCCTCCGCCCAGGATGGTGGGCAGCCAGCCGGCCCCGTTGCCCCACATGGCATCCACCACGATGCGCAACCCCGCCTGCTTGATGGGCCGCACGTCGATGAGCCGGTTGATCTGGGCCAGGTAGTCCGGCTTGGGGTCGAAATAGCGGATGCTTCC
>WGCB01000181.1 GCA_015494005.1 Caldilineaceae bacterium | reverse complement strand
TCGATGGGGTGGCCCCGGCGATCCAGGGTGGTGCGCTCCTCCACCAGCCGGGTCCAGGGCACATGCTGGAGGATGGCCGCCTGCTCCTCCGGCGTGAGGAGGTGGGCGTTGCGCTCGTCCGTGGCCACGGCGAAGCTGGCCTTCTTGTGCAGCACCTTGCAGGTGAAGGGGTTGGCCATGCAGATGGCTCCGGCCTCCAGGGCGTGGACGATGGGCTGGTCCAGGCCGTAGCGCTGGAGCAGCTCGCTGATCAGCACCCGCTTGTAGATGAAGTCCACAGGCTCGCCCTTGGCCCACATCTGCCCCTGGTGGAACTCCAGCTCCTCCGGGTCGCAGATGAGGGCCCGGATGCCGTGCTCCTGGAAGTACTCCACGAAGAGGTGGAACTCGCTGGTGGTGGGCACCCCCGCCCAGTCCACGATGGCGATGTCCGGCAGCTTGTCCCGGCTGCCCCGCCACTCGTAGTAGATGCGCAGGAGCTCGTCCAGGGCCGCGGCCCGGCTGAGCAGGGGACGCATCTGGTAGCGGCGGCCGAACTCCTGCATCAGGGGCGTCTCCAGGAAGAGCTCCGCCAGGACGTCCTGGTAGGCCATGCTGGCCGGGCTCTCTCCGTTGAACTCCACGTAGTTGAGCACCATCCCGCCGGTCTCGTGGCGGCTGAAGAAGCTGTCCAGCCGGGCCGTGGGGATGGGGGTGCTGTAGCCGGTGGGCAGGCCGATGAGGTATTCCTCCTCCGGGGTCAAGCGCACCTGGCGACGCAGCTCCGGGTCCAGGAGCATGTTCTGGGCCAGGCGGTGGAAGGCTCGCAGCACCAGGGTGGTGCGGGCGCGCAGATAGCGCCACTCCTCCGGGCTGTAGAAGAGGGGGCGCAGCACCGTGCAGAGGGGCCGATCCCCGAAAGTGAGGTGGCGGGCGGGCATCCCCGCGGCCAGGGTCTCCCAGCTCTGCTGAGCCAGGGTCCCCTGCTGGGACAGGTGGTGGTAGTAGTCGATGGCCTGGGCCGTGGTGGACATGGTGGCGATCCTGGGTGGCGGGCTGATGAGCCGCCGCTCACCGGCCTCTGAGGGCAATCACAGGAAGCGGGCCCAACGCATCTCGTCCCGCTGGGGCGGTGGGTTCAGGGCCCGGTCGATGGCCAGGTCGGCCATGGTCTTCACCGCCCACTCGAAGTAGTGAGGGGTGATGCTGTTCACGTCCATGTCCGGCGCCGGGTTGGTGAAGTCGATGGCGTAGGGCACCCCGTCCCGGATGGCGAACTCGATGCTGTTCATGTCGTAGCCCAGGGCCCGGTTCAGGGTGCGGGCGTCCTGGATCACCCGCTGGCCCAGCTCCGGGGACAGGTGGTCGTGGTCCACGTGGTAGCGCCGCTCCCTGGGGTCGTACTTGATGGGCATGATCTCCTCCTGGCCGATGCAGATGCAGCGTACAAAGTGGTCCCAGTCGATGAACTCCTGGAGCATCATGGCCAGGGTGCCGGTCTGGTTGTAGCGGTCGATGAGCTCCTCCAGGCTGTGGACCACGTAGACGTGCTTCCAGCCCCCGCCCCAGACGTCCTTGAGGATGGCGGGCAGCCCCACGTACTCCACGATGGCCTCCCAGTTCAGGGGGTATTCCAGGTTGCGCAGGCTCTCGCTCACCACCCCCTCCGGGTAGTCGTGCATGGGCAGGGCTACGGTGCGAGGGACGGCCACGCCCAGCTTGGCGGCCAGGCTGGTGCCGAAGAACTTGTCGTCCGCGCTCCACCAGAAGGGGTTGTTGATCACGTAGGTGCCCTGGAGCACCGCGTTCTTCAGGTAGGTGCGGTAGTAGGGGATCTCGTGGCTGATGCGGTCGATGATCACCGCGTAGGGGCAGGGCTCGTTGGCCCGGGTGCCCCCCAGCTTCACGTACTCGGCCACCACCCCCGCGTCCCGGCGGTTCACCTCCTCGATGAAGGCCGGGGGGAAGCTCCACTCCCGCCCGACGATGAGTCCGACTTTCTTTGGCTCGGCCATGAGGTTGTCCTGACAGCGGTGACTAAAGATTGGTGACTAGAGATTGGAGATTGGGACGAAAGACGGCAGACGATGGACGAAAGCAGAAGTTTGGGAGACGGGTTGATTGGGCATGGGAAGATCGACGATCAAAGAGTGAAAATTGGACACCGGACAGCTCACGTCAGCCTGCAGATGGTGACGCCACGCGGGATCCAGGAGATCGAGACTGTTGATCGTTGGCTGTGGATCCCTTGCCTTTATCCGGCCATCTTGTCATCCTGGTCATCTGGACCCGACCACGCCTTGTCTCCCGGTCTCCCTTCTCCTTGTCTTCTTGTCTCCTTGTCTGTCTTCCTCAGTCCGCGCCGTTGATGTAGATGCGGATCATCTGCTGCCAGTAGGGCCAGTCGTGGGCCCAGCCGTCCCAGATGCGCAGGGCATGCCAGATG
>WGCB01000180.1 GCA_015494005.1 Caldilineaceae bacterium | reverse complement strand
GTCCGGGGCTCGCTTGCCCAGGGGCGGGCTCTCGTGGAAGCGCATCCAGGGCCCGAACTTCTCGGGCACGAAGCTGTCGTAGTTGTAGCGCCGAAGCAGATCGTCGCTGCTGAGGTGGGTGGATTGGGTGTCCATGGGAGTCTCCTTGGGTAGTGGCGGGGGCCGGACGTGTAGGGACGGGCGACGTGCCGCTAGAAAAAGAAACCGAACCAGAAACGGGCCACGGCCAGGAGCAGGATCCCGCCCAGGAGCCGGCGCAGGGCCGGGCCGGAGAGGTAGCGAGCGCCCAGGCGGCTCCCGGCCAGGGCCCCCACCAGCCCCACGGGCAGCAGGGCCGCGCCCATGAGGCCGAAGACGAAGTTGCCGCCCAGGATCCGCCCCAGCACCCCGCTCATCGAGTTGACCACGATGAACCCGGCGGAGGTGGCCGCGGCCTCCTTGGGCGTGCCCCACCCGGCCAGGATCACCAGGGGCGAGAGGAAGATGCCGCCCCCCAGCCCCACCATCCCAGAGATCAGCCCGATGATGCCGCCGCTGAGGAGCACCAGGGGCCAGGGGAGGGCTTCCGCCGGGGAGCCCTGGGACCGGCCCAGGCTCTGGAAGAAGAGCAGGCGCACGCCCACGTAGGCCAGGGCCGTGTAGAGAAGCACGCGGTAGATCTGCTCGTCCACCCGCAGGTAGCCCCCCAAGAAGGCCGCGGGCACCGAGGTCAGCAGGAAGGGCCCCAGGAGGCGAGGGGAAAAGTGGCCGGCCCGGGCATAGGCCAGGAAGGCAATGGAGGCCACCACGATGTTCAGGGTCAGCGCGGTCCCGGCCATGAACTGGGTGGAGAGGGCGAAGAGGCTCATGGCCGCCAGGTAGCCGGAGGCGCCTCCGAAGCCCACGCTGGAGTAGAGGAAGGCCACGCCGAGGACCAGCGCGGTCAGTTGCCAGGGGGGCAGGGTGTTGGGATCGAGCATGGGCAAGGGCCTGGGTGACGAAGTTGGGTCCTGGATCGGGGCGTCAGGGCGCGCCGCCCACGCGCCGGGGATGCCGACCATGCTCCTTCCGCCGCCAGGTGAGGACGTGGCGCAGGTTGGGCCGGTCCGGCAGGGTGCGGCGCAGGGCCGAGGAGGGCCTCCGCTCCTGGTCCTCCCCGGCATGGCCCAGGCGGTAGGCCAGCCAGAGGCCGCTGAAGGCCAGGGAGGTCATGATCAGCACCATGAGGTTGGCCTCCTGGTACTGGCGGTTCTGCACCGCGTCGTAGATGGCCATGGGCAGGGTCTGGGTGCGGCCGGGGATGTTCCCGGCCACCATGAGCGTGGCCCCGAACTCCCCCAAGGCCCGGGCCGTGGCCACCATCTGCCCGGCCAGGATCCCCCGCCGGGCCAGGGGCAGGGTGATGTAGCGCCAGACCTGCCACTCGGAGGCGCCGAAGACCCGGGCCGCGTTCTCCACGTCCACGTCCACCTCCGCGAAGGCCGCCCGGGCGGACTGGACCATCAGGGGCAGGCCCACCACCGTGGCTGCGATGGCCCCGGCCTGCCAGGTGAAGAGCAGGTCCAGGTCCAACAGCCGGGCCAGGGGGCCTCGCCGCCCCAGGATCACCAGCAGGTAGTAGCCCAGCACGCTGGGGGGCAGGACCAAGGGCAGGTTCACCAGGGTCTCCACCAGGAGTTTGCCCCGGAAGTGGCGCCGGGCCAGGAGCAGGGCCAGGACCATGCCCAGGACGAAGATGGCCAACGCGGCCACGCTGGTCACCTGCAGGGAGATGCGCAGGGCATCCCACTTCATGGCCGGGCCTCCACGGGCTGGAAGCCGTAGCGTTCCAGGATCGCCTTCCCCGCCGGCCCGGTGACGAAAGCCAGGAAAGCCCGGGCCAGCTCCTCCTGGGGCGCGCCGGCCACCACGGCCATGGCCTGGTCCAGGGGGCGGTGCAGCTCCTGGGGGACGAGCAGCCAGCGTCCCTGGCTGGTCACGCTGAGGGAGAGGGCCAGGATGGCCACATCCACGTTGCCCGTCTCCGCGTACTGGTAGGCCTGGGCGATGTTCTCCCCGAAGACCAGCTTGGGCCGCACCTCCTCCCAGACGCCCGCGGCCTGGAGGGCTTCCTGGGCGGCCTGGCCGTAGGGGGCGTGGGCCGGGTTGGCCAGGGCGATGCGGGTGATCTCTGGGCGAGTCAGGTCCTGGATGCCGGTCAGGGTCAAGGGGCTGCCCTCGGGGACCCAGAGGGTGAGCCGGCCCCGGGCGTAGACGGTGAGGGTGTCGGGTAGGAGGAGGCCGGCCTGGGCCAGCTCGTCCACGTAGGCCCGGTTGGCCGAGGCGAAGAGATCCACCGGCGCGCCCTGCTCGATCTGCTGGGCCAGCTGGCCGCTGGCGCCGAAGTTCAGGGTGACGGGCACGCCATGTTCCTGCTGGAACTCCTGGGCCAGCTCGGTGAAAGGATCGGTCAAGCTGGCCGCGGCGGAGACCAGGAGCGGGTCCGATGGGGAGGAAGCCACGGCCGAGCTGCATCCGGCCAGGGGGATGGTCAGGAGAAGAACCAGGAGAAGGGCGAAAGGTCCCAGAGCGTCCGACCGCCGGCGCTTTGGGCTCCGGCCATCCATCATGCGCCTCCGTCCTGGAAGGCGGACGCCACCTCGCCTGTCGGCACGGCCTTGTCCATCCGCACCGGGGCCAGCAGGCGGTAGTAGCCGTCCCCGGCGCAGGTGCGGCAGAGCACCTGGCCATCCCGGTGGACCTCCCGCTCGTTGATGATCTCCTCGCCGCAGATCTGGCAGTTGGTGCGGATCACCGGCCGGCTGACGATGGCCTCCACCGGCGTGGTCAGCTCCACGTCCTGGAGCATGAGCATCTCCTCGTCGGGCATGATCTGGTAGGCCTTGAGCTGGGCGAAGTAGTGGCGACGCTCGTCCGGCGCATAGGCCAGGGCCCGCTGGCGCACGTCCAGCCGGGGGGCCACCCGGACGGCCCGGCCGGTCTTCACATCGATGAAGGTGGCCGCGATCTTGCCCAGATCCTCCACCCGCAGGGTGCGATGGCCCACGGTGGCGCCGGTGGCCACTTCCACCCCGTCGGCGAAGCAGCCGTCGGTTTCCAGGATGACGAGGAGGCGTTTGTCTTGGCGGGGAACGTCTAGGCCCAGGGCGGCGGCCCCGGCCAGTCCGATGCGCACGCCCAGCACCTGGCGAGGACAGAGGTGGCTGTGGCGGGCGGCGGAGCGTTGCAGCAATGCTTGGATGTCGGTCATGGGAAGGCGTCCTTTCCAATTCGGTTGCCCATCCAAGCAGGCTTCGCGAACCTGCCTGGATGGAAACGTCGGGAGGCCGCCGGGTTTCCCCAACGACCCTACGTCTTCCCGTCCCCTCTGGGGAGCTCCCGGGAAAACGCCTCGCATCGGCGAGGTCGGCCATGCAACCCTGGCCGGGCGGCTGTAGGCGGCATGGCTCGGAACGTCGCTATTCGGTTGTTCTACCCACTTCATTATAGGCCAGACGGAGGCCTTTGCGCAACGATGTTGGCTCCCGGAATTCGGGAGCGCTTCCTCACGGTTTGCGGGCCGTGACCCACATCATGAAGCCCCGCTCCTTGCCCGGCCGGCGGTGGACCTGGAAGTCTACCAGCCCCACCTGCCGGGTCATCTGCTCCAGCTCCTCCGGCGTGTAAGCGTGGGTGAAGGGGCTGACGAAGAGGTGCTCCACCAGCTCGAAAGGACGGGCCATCCAGTGATGGCCATCCACGTCAGCCAGGAGCAGCATGCCGCCAGGGCGCAACACCCGGGCCACCTCGGCCAGGACCTGCTGGGACTGGGGCAGGCAGTGGAAGGTCATGACCAGCACCACCGCGTCCAGGCTGGCGGTGGCCAGGGGCATGGCTAGGGCCGTGGCCTGGATGAACCAGGGACGCTTGGGGCCGAAGGCGAGCTCGTCCGGATTGAAGCAGGTCAGGTCGATGTCCAGGCTGACCACCTGGGCGTCCGGCAACCGGCGGCTCAGGAAGGCCGTGCCGTTCCCCTGGCCTGTGCCGATGTCCAGGACCAGGGGATCCGGGGGCAGATCCAGGAACTGGAGCCCAAACTCGTAGGCCCGAGTGGAGCGGGCCATGGGTGTGCGGCTGAAAAGTTTCTGGAACAGGGATGGCATGGCGTCCTCCTTCCCCCTGTGACATCCAGCGGCGATCCGGCTCGGATCAACCGCAGCCACCGCCCCCCGTGGGGGCCTTCTTCTGGATCTTCACCTTGGGCGTGTACTCGATGCCCTCGTCGTGCTGGCTGGGCTCGGCCACCGGGTCCATGTCCCCCAGCGCAGCGTGGAAGACGTAGCGCAGGGTCTCATCGCCGTCCGCGGCCAGGGGCTCGTGTTCCCCTTCCCCGTAGACGGCCAGCCAGTTGTTGATCCCGCCCTCCAGGATGTAGACGTTGGGGACCCCCAGCGCCACCAGGCGCTTCCAGCCCTCGGTGGCCCAGGTCTCGTCGTTGCTCATCAGGACCACCACGGTGCCATCGGGCGCGCTCTGGAGCTCCGGCACGATCTCCTCCAGCTTGTCCAGGTCCACTCGACGAGCATCCTTGAGATGGAAGATATTGTAGTCCGCCTCGTCCCGCACGTCCAGCATGACCAGGTTGACCAGGGGATCGTAGTAGAGCTTGCGCAGCTCCGCCGGGTGGATCTGGACCTCCCGGTTGGTCAGCAGAGGCTCCTTCTCCGGCGCCACCCGCTGCCACAGCTCGTCCGCTGTGGGCTGGCCGATGACCATGACGCCCACCGCTAGCAGGGCCAGGACGCCAGCGCCCAGGAAGTGGGCCGGTGTGATGTCCGGCTTGCGCTTCTTGGCCGGGTTGTAGATCCGCTCCACCAGGTCCGCGCCCCAGAGCAGGAGGATGGCCACCAGGACCGTCCCCAGGACCACCGCGCCGGTGCTCACGCCCAACAGGTCCGGCAGGGTGAAACGGCCCATGTAGCTGGAGTTCCAGAAATGGTCGAAGAAGCCCAAGGACTCACCGAAGATGATGATGCCGGTGAGGATGCCGCCGACGAAGAACATGGCGTCGATCTTGCCGGTGGCCGCGGCCATCACCGAGGTGCCAGGACAGAAACCGCCGATGATGAAGCCCACGCCGATGAGCAGGCCGCCCAGGGTCCCGGGCCAGAGATAGGTGGGCGGCACCCAGATGCGGTTGTAGTCCAGCATCCCCAGCCCGGTGGCGCCAAAGATGAGCACCATGGCCACGATGACACCGGTGAACATGACCTTGAAGACGGTCTGATCCCGCATGTAGAACTGGCCGGTCAGCTTGGTGGAGAGGGCAAATCCGGACATCTCCAGCACGGCGCCGAAGGAGATGCCGATGAGCAGATAGATGACGTAGGTCGCAAATTTCCCGATGAGATCGAACAGCGGAAAGGGTGCCATGGTCGCCTCCTAGTGGATGACCGTGTCAGTGACCGTCGAGCCAGTCACCGGCCAGCCGGTGGACATCCAGTCCACGACTGCCGGGCTCGATGGGTTGCGGGTTAGTTCCAGAGCCGGCGCACGAAGTAGGCCAGGCCGTAGCCCCCAGCGAAGAAGGCCAGCAGGAAGGCCCAGCTGCCCACGGAGAGGGTGGACGATCCCGAGAGTCCCTGTCCAGAGGTGCAGCCCCGGGCCAGGCGAGCGCCGAACCCGGTGACGATGCCCCCCAGGTAGGCCAGGAGCCAGCGCTGGCGCACGGAGATGTGCGGCCCGCGCACGGTCTCCAGCTTCACCCGGCGGCCAATCCAGCCGGAGAGGAAGCCCCCCAGGAAGATGCCCACGGTCATGAGCACAATCCAGTGGTCCAGGGCGTTCTTGTCGCCCCCCGCGTAGTGGATCAGGTAGGAGACCCGGTCCACGTGCTGGGGCGCGACCAGGTCGATGATCCAGATGATCAGCCGGTTGAGCCCGCCCGAGGCGCCCAGGCCGTTCCCGGTCAGGAAGAAGGCCAGGAAGAGGACGATGCCCAGGAGCACGCCCCCCACGTAGGGGTTGACGTAGGGCTTGGGCTCGGAGCGGCTCGCCACTTTCGTCACGGGTTTGGTGTGAGCCAAGGTTGTCATAGCGGAGCAGCCTCCTTGGAAGGTGATGCCAGGCCAATGTCCGGATGAAAATGTCCGGATGAAGTCGAGTCGATACGCCGAGTTGATACGTCGAGTCGACACGGGAGTCCGTGCCACGGCGCTGCTAGGGCTGAACCTGTCCGGGGATCCTCGGGCCGGGGGGTCCCCGGACAGGCCAGCGCGTCCGGATGGCGCCTCAGTCCCCCGTCTCCGCGGGGCGGGCAGAGGGCGCCTGGGGATGCTCGTGCACCTCCACCTCATCCCAGCCCACAGTCATGGCCTTGATGGCCGCCAGGGGCGTGTGCCCGGTGGTGGTCAAGTAGATGTGCAGGACCACGAAGCTGGCGAAGAGCCAGGCGATGAGGGTGTGGAAGGGGGCCAGCCAGGGCAGGCCGCCCAGCCGGGCCGTGATCTCGGGCCAGCGCTGAGCCCCCCACATGGCCAGCCCGGTGACGATCTGCAAGGGCAGCAGGATGTTGAGGATGGCGAAGTAGGTGGCCTGCTGGAGCGGGTTCAGCTTGTGCTCCGGCGTCTTCTCGAAGGGATGCGGCTCCCCGCGGAAGATGCCCCGCAGATAGTACTCGGCCTGGATCAGGGCCTGGCGGAAGTAGCCCCGAGGTTCGGGCAGGTACTGGCGGATCTCGCCGCTGGCGAAGTGGTAGAAGGCCGCGAAGATGGCGTTGGCCAGCAGGATGAAGGCCAGCACGTTGTGCACGGGCACGGCCCAGCCGAAGTCGGCCCAGCCCAGGGCGTCCGGCCGGTGGATCACGATGCCGGTGGCCATGAGCAACAGGATGGTGAAGGCCTGGAGCCAGTGCCAGAAGCGTTCGTACATGGTGTACATGTAGACCTTGCGCACGGCCACATCGTTGTAGTGGTCGTGGGCATGGCGGGCCGCCTCGTAGACCCGCAGGCCGCCGTGGAGCACCACGCCGCCCAGGGTCCCCAGGAACATGAGCCAGCCCAGGATGTTCACCCAGTCTGCCCGGTCATGGCCGGGCACGTAGAGCCCCTCCCCGGCCGTGTCCGCCTGGTAGTAGAGGACGCCCTGATCGTCTGTGTAGACCCGGCCACTGGCCTTCACGTTGGGGTTCTCCAGGAACTCGGGCGTGACATTGCCCGGAACGTAGGAGGCCAGCAGGACGGGCCGGGTGATGCGGGAGTCCTCGTTGTGGCAGGTCTCGCAGTCCTTGGTGGCCCACTCGCCGTAGGTCACGTCGTGGTTGATGCTGTAGGGCTGGATCTCGCCCCGGATGCGAGGCTTCTCCAGGCCCAGGCTCTCCAGCCGCCCCTGCACCACCTGGACTTTGGCGTCGCTGTCCAGCCGCAGCTCGGTCTCGTCCAGCTGACCGTCCTGGTTGGCGTCAAAGGCGGCCAGGATCTCCGGCCGGTAACGGCCGTCCTCCGTCAGGTAGGCGGTCTTCAGATCCTGGAGCCGCACCGGGCGCTCCGGATCCCCGTGGACCCAGTACCAGGAGCTGATCAGGTTGAAGGGGGCCAGCAGGGAGCGGCCCTCGATGTCCCCCCGCCAGAGGAGGACCGGCTCGTAGCCCGTGACCAGGGAGTGCACATCACCCACGGGACCGTCCACGCCCCGGTAGCTCACCTGGGCCGTCCCCTGGGGGGTGACGACTGTCCAGTCGTTCTGCTGGATGGCTGGTTCGTAGAGCTGGGGCACGTGGCAGGTCTCGCAGCTCAGGGTGCCCATGTGCAGATCTTTGTAGGGGAGCCACTCGTGGGTGGCCTCGGTGTTGTGGCAGGACTCGCAGCGGCGCATGGCCTCCTTGTACTGGGTGCCCGTGGCGTGCTGGGCCGCGGTCCCCTTGGCGAACTGGTGGCTGGGCCGCAGCAGGTACTCGCCCAGGTCCAGCCGCCGGGGATCGAACTCCAGGTACTCAGGGCGCTCGCTCTGGGCCTCCTGGTAGTAGACCGGGTTGTTCACCGAGTAGTGGCAGCTGACGCACTCCAGGTCTCGCTCCGCGTGGACGTCGAAGGGGCGGCCCAGGTCGTCCTTGCCGGCCAGGTTGAGCCCGGTGTCCTTCAGTCGCTGGCCCGAAAAAAGCTGGCCGGTGCGCTGGGTGTGCCAGTCGTTGGGCTTGATCTCATCAGGAGCCATGGGCTCGCTGCCGGTGTAGACCGTCCCGTGACACTGGCCGCAGTTCTCCGGCCCCGGATCCTGGATGGCCACCCGCTCTGGCTTCAGGCTGCCGTCCTCCTGGAAGGCATCGGGGACCCACTGCCAGCCCTGGTCTGTGCGCTCCACCAGGCCGGTGCCCAGCAGGGTGGCTGTGT
>WGCB01000179.1 GCA_015494005.1 Caldilineaceae bacterium | reverse complement strand
CCCTGGGCCTGCTCCTGACCCTGGTGGGCATCCTGCGGGGCAACGTGCCCCTGCGCCCGGCCAACATCCTGGTGGCCCTGCTCATCGGCGGGGGCGTCTGGTTCCTGGTGAGCTGGGCCGTGGCCACCGCCGCGGTGGACGTGGAGGACGATCTGGCCCAGGCCGGCAACGAGGAGGAATCCGAGTGACTGCGAAGCAACCCCGCAACCCGACGGTGGATCCGGCCCTGCTGGAGCGCCTGGGCAACGTCCGGGCCGTGCTCCTGGACATGGACGGCGTGGTCTACCGAGGCCGCCAGCCCCTGCCCGGTGTCCAGGAGATGCTGGACTACCTGGAACGCACCGGCCGCCAGTGGCTTTTCGTCACCAACAACGCCACCAAGACGCCGGAGATGTTCGTCCAGACCCTGGCCCAGATGGGCATCCAGGCCGCGCCCGGCCACATCCTGAGCAGCGCGCTGGCCACCGCCAGCTGGCTGGCCGACGAGTACCCGGCCCGGGGGCGGGTGCAGGTGGTGGGCATGTCCGGCCTGATCCTGGCCCTGCTGGACCAGGGCTTCACCCTGGCGGCGGACCCCTTCCAGGCGGACTTCGTGGTGGCCGCCGCGGACTTCGACCTGACCTTCCGCAAGGTGGCCGATGCCACCCTGGCCATCCGCAACGGCGCCCATTTCGTGGGCACCAACATCGACGCCTCCTGGCCCAGCGAGCAGGGGGAGCTGCCCGGCGCGGGGAGCATCCTGGCCCTGCTGGAGACGGCCTCCGGCGTGGCGCCCACGGTCATCGGCAAGCCCTTCCCGGGCATGTTCCAGCAGGCCATGCGCATGCTGGGCGTGGGCCCGGAGGAGACCCTCATGGTGGGGGACCGCTACGAGACGGACATCGTGGGGGCCATCAAGCTGGGCATCCTCACCGCGGGGGTCCTCACCGGGGTGACCAGCGAGGAGGGCTTCCGCCAGGCCGATCCGCCGCCGGACCTCATCCTGCCGGGCCTGCCGGCGCTCCTGGCCCTCCTCCAGGCCGCGGACCAGGGCCGCTGATCCGACGTTTTCCCCTCCCAGGACGTTTCCCCAAATTTTTGACCCGGCACGAACAAATGCGCTACAATCAACCCATGCGCGCCATCCATCTGCAGCCGCAGGAAGCGGCGGAATCCAAGCGCTCCTTGCTGGATCTCTCCCGAGAGGAGCTAACCGAGTACATCACCGGCCTGGGGGAGCCCAAGTTCCGGGCCAAGCAGATCTGGGACTGGATCTACAAGCGCTACGCGCCGGATTTCCAGGCCATGACCAACCTGCCCAAGGCCCTGCGGGAACGGCTGAGCCAGGAGGCCACGGTCCAGCCCCTGACGCCGGTGACCCAGGTGGTCTCCCAGGACCGGCAGACCCAGAAGCTGCTCTTCGCCCTGCCCGACGGCCAGACCCTGGAGGCGGTGCTCATGCTCTACGAGCGGCGGCGCACCCTCTGCATCAGCAGCCAGGTGGGCTGCGCCATGGGCTGCACCTTCTGCGCCACGGCCCAGGGCGGCCTGGCCCGCAACCTGACCGCGGGGGAGATCCTGGCCCAGGTGCTCTACTTCGCCCGCTACCTGGCGGACCCGTCCCTGGAGCCGGCCTTGCGGGTGGAGCGGCCCACCACGGTGACCAACATCGTCTTCATGGGCATGGGGGAGCCTCTGCACAACTACCGCCAGGTCTGGACGGCCATCCGCCGCCTGACGGACCCAGACGCCTTCGGCCTGGGGGCCCGGCACATCACCGTGAGCACCGTGGGGCTGGTGCCCATGATCGACCGCATGGCCGAGGAGGGCCTGCAGGTGAACCTGGCGGTGAGCCTCCACGCGCCCAACGACGAGCTGCGCAGCCAGCTGGTGCCCATCGATCAGCGCTACCCGGTGGCGGATCTCCTGGCCGCGGTGGAGCGCTACATCGCGCGGACGAATCGACGGGTCACCTTCGAGTACGCGCTCATGCAGGGGATCAACGACAGCCCGGAGCTAGCCGTGGAGCTGGCCCAGAAGATCCAGCACCTCCTCTGCCACGTGAACGTGATCCCGCTCAACCCCATCCCTGGCAGCCCCTTCCAGCCCAGCAGCCCGGAGGAGACGGAGCGCTTTGTGGGCATCCTGCGGGACCACGGCATTCCCACCACCGTGCGCCTGCGCCGGGGCATCGAGATCAACGCGGGCTGCGGTCAGCTGCGCCGGGCCGTGGCCGCATGAAACCCACTCCTGGGCGTGGGTCGGCCCAATGCAAAAGCGCCAGCTTCTCTTGGGAAACTGGCGCTTGCCTGTGGACAAGGGAAATCGTGCCCGGGCGGTGTCGACCCGGTGGTCTTAGGCCTTGGTCAGCGTGCGCAGGCAGGAGGTGCAGAGCCGCTTGGAGACCAGCTGGCCGTTCTCGAAGACCTTCACCTTCTGGATGTTCAGATTCCACTTGCGTCGGGTGGCCTTTTTGGACCACGGGCGGTTGTTGCCGAACTGGGGGCTGCGCCCACAAACTTGACATCGAGCCATTTCTGTCACTCCCTTCTGACCTGGGACCCGGGGACGAGTGCCACGGATTTTGCTGCGGATAACGGCAAACAAGTTCTCAGGTGTGCTTGCCTTCGCGATGTGCGAACCTGTGGTGTTCAAACCAGTGATGTTCAAACCCTGGAAATGTACCACACGCCTGGGCGCCTGTCAAAATTATTGCTCTTTTGAACCACAACCTCCTCGCCAAGTTTGGAGTGTTTCCACGTGAGTAAGGTACGCATTGTCACGGACAGCAATGCCTGGATCCCCCCGGACGTTCAGGAAAAATACCCCATCGAGGTAATCCCCCACCTGATCAAGATCGGCAGCCGGCGCTTCGCCGAGGGGCCGGACTTCACGGCGGACATCATGTTCGACCGCCTGCGCCAGGCCAGCCTGGAAGGACGCCCCTCCATGCCCGAACTCCGGGCCCCGGACCTGAACCAGATCATCGACGTCTATCAGCGCCTGGGCCGGGAAACAGAGGAGATCATCGCCATCCACATGAGCAGCCACCTGAGCCCCATGTGGGCCCAGTCCCGCCGGGCCGCGGAGGCGGTGATGGGCCGCTACCGCATCCGGGTGGTGGACAGCCTGAGCACGTCCATGGGCCTGGGCGTCCTGGTGAAGCTGGCCGTGGAGGCCGCAGAGGAGGGCGCGGACATCCACCAGGTGGCCCGGCTGGTCAACGGCACCATCCCCCACCTCTACGTCACTTTCTTCGCCGAGTCCCTGGCCTATCTGGAGCGGAGCGCCAACCTGGGCGCGGCCCAGAGCGTCCTGGGCACCATGCTGGGCATCAAGGCCATGCTCACCATGGAGGAAGGGCGGCTCATCCCCCTGGAGAAGGCCCAGACCCGGGAGGAAGTGGTGGAGAAACTCTACGAGTTCATCGCCGAGTTCGCCCAGATCGAGCAGGTGGGCGTGGCCAGCCACAACTACGACTTCCACAAGGAGATGTTGCTCCAGCGCCTGGCCGAGAGCATGCCCGATCTGCCCACCCATGACCTGCCCTACACCCCAAGCCTGGCCGCCCACCTGGGCCCCAACGCCATGGGCGTCATCGTCTACGAGGGCGCCAACGGCTTCTGGTAGCCGGGCGCACCCCTGAGCCTTCGGGCCAACTTCAATCGCAACGAGCCGGTTCGCACCCGGTCACCCGCCCCCACGTGGGACCGGATGGGAGAAACCATGGTGAAGAAAGATTCCGCTTACCAACGACTGCAACGCATCCTGGAGCTGGAGGAGAAGCAGGGCTGGCGCAACCGGGCCGTCATCGGCGGCGCGGAGGCCCTGCGGGAGCGCTGGGTCAAGGATGCCCTGGCCGAGGGCGAGGACGAGGCCACGGTCCAGGCCATCCAGGCTCTCCTCACCGAGTACGCCCAGGCCGACCAATCCACCCGGCCGGCCCTGGCCCAGCGCATCCGGCGCCTCATGGCCGAGGGGCTGCCCCCGGAGGAGCAGGCCCCAGC
>WGCB01000178.1 GCA_015494005.1 Caldilineaceae bacterium | reverse complement strand
GGAGATGTGTATAAGAGACAGCCCTCCGCCACCCCCACGGAGACGGCCACACCCACGCCCACGGAAACACCCACCGCGGAGCCGACTGAAGCGCCCACCGAAGCGCCCACGGAAACCCCCACACCCACCGAGACGCCCACAGGGACGCCGACCTCGTCCGCGACCCCGACTGCGACTGAGACCCCAACCGAAGCGCCCACGGCCACGTCCACAGCCACGCCCACGGAAACGGCCACCGAGACGCCGTCGCCCACGGCCACGCCCGAGGACAGCCTCTCCCCAGGAGCCACACCGCCCGCGGAGGCCACCCTGGAGGCCAGCCGCGCCCTGACCGGCACGGTGGTGCTCTTCCCGGCCCGGCTGCGCACCGGCCCCAGCACCGACTTCCCCATCCTCACCCGCCTGGGCGCGGGCATCCGGGTGAAGATCTACGGCGCCACGGTGGACCAGGAGTGGGTTCTGCTTCAGGTGGACCATCCCCAGTTCGAGGAGAACGGCCTGGTGGGATGGATGGCCACGGAGCTCCTGGAGGTGGGCGGGGACCTGAGCCGCCTGCCCCGCTTCGGCACGGACGGCGCGCCCCTGGACCCGGAGGCGGCCCAGGGCATCCCCTCGGTGAGCCCGCCCGAAGGCAGCGCCACGCCCACACCGGAAGCGCCTCCCGCCGAGGAGACGCCCCTGCCCGCGGGCTCCCCCACGGCCACCCCATCCATCCAGCAGGAGCCCTCGGTCCGCCAGCCCAAGACCCTGCCGCCGCCCCTCCCCTCCACGGACGAGACGGTGGCCACGGTGCTGGGCACGAACATCCCGGCCAATCCTCTGCGCCTCATCCCCGTGGAGACCGCGGATGGGCGTCGCCTGCAGGTGCGCATCGACGTGGCGAACCTGGACAGCATCCAGATCTGGAGCGGCATCTTCGGGGACGACTCGGGCAAGTGGGTGAAGGGCAGCGCAGAGCTGCTCTGGGCCGGAAGCCGCATCTACCTGCGAGGAGCACCGGACCCAGAGGAGCCGGACACCTTCCTGGCAGAGACCCTGCGCATCGTGGAGCCTCCCAGCCACGACCGCACCGCCCTGCGCCTCTCCTCCTCGGTGGTCAACGCGCTGAAGGACAACCAGAGCATCGCCTTGCTGGGCAGTCGAGAGCGGCCGGCCATCTTCCTCCTGGACGAAGAGGGGCAGCTCCACCGGGTGGGGGAGACGGGCCAGGCCTTCCGGGTGGTGGACGGTCGAGGCGGCTCGGCCCTGCTCCTGCCCAAGACCAACGCCCCCACCGGCATCAACTCCTTCACCTGGATCCGGGCCGACGGCGTGGCCCTGCAGATCTTCGCCCAGCCCTTCTACAACCTGCAAGGGGTGGCCGGGGACACCCAGGGCAACGTCTGGTGGATCGAGACGCCCCAGGCCCTCCTGGACCAGTGGCAGCTCTGGCGCTACAACGTGTCCCAGGGGGAGATCGAGCTGATCGCTCAGCAGTCCATGGCCCAGCTGCGGCCTGGCGTGGCCCCTGGGGAGATGACCCTGGAGCTCATCGCGGTGCTGCCGGTCAGCGCCACAGACCCTCGGCCCGGTTCCATCCTGGTGGACACCGGGGAGCCGCCCCAGCAGCGCCTCTACACCGGCCTGCTCCGCCTGCCCCTGCCCGATGCACCGGCGTCGGTCCAGGCGGAGACGCTCCTGGCGCCAGGAGAATACCGGGGGCCGCTGGTCATCAGCCCGGATGGGCGATGGCTGGCCTACTTCCGCTACGATCCGAACCATCCCAGCCTGACGGCCGGCTTCGTCAAACCGGCCAACCAGCTCTACGTGCTGGGGCTGGAAGAGGGCCGCAAGAGCGACCAACCCGTCTACGCCACGGAGACCCGCTGGGAGTTCCTGGCCCCCACCATCACCTGGCTGGATTCGTCCCGGCTGGCGGTGGTGCGCAGCCGCTTCGCCCCCGGGGACCTCTTCGCCCTGGACCGCTTCGGCGTGGTCCTCGTCCGCCTGGACGAGGACGGGCCGGCCAGCACCAGCTCCTACCTCTTCCCCCGGGGCACGCTGCTCAAGGATCTGGCTGGCTGCCAGGAGGGGGACGAGTTCCTGCTCTCCGTGAGCCAGGAGGAGCAGGGCGACTACCTGGCCCGCTGGGATGGGGACGGCGCGCCGGTGCCCATCGCGGACCTGCCCTTCCGGCTGGACCGGGTGCTGGCCTGCTGGCGCCTGCCCCAGGGCGCGCTGACGATCCGCCGGTGAGGGCGCCGGCTGGGGAGGTAGGTGCGGCTGTGGCTGCGGGAAGGGGTGTGGGATGCTAGGCGTGGCTGCCGGGGCGCAAGGCCCCACCCTGCCGGAGGGGCTCACCCAGCTGGTCTACTTCAGCAGCTGGGACGACCTGATCTTCGCGGTCACCGGCCTCATCCTGGGGACGCTGCTGGTCGTCTGGTGGCGGCAGCAGACGGACCGCTGGTACTGGATCGTCCTGGCCACCTTCCTGGCAGCGGTGGCCCTGGCGGGGGTCAGCTACCGGATCTTCCAGGTGCCACCCCACTTCGTGGGCTGTCCGGAAGGCTGCCTGGGCTGGCGGGGCTACCCGCTCCCCTTCGCCACCCTGGATTTCGACGGCAGCAGCCGCTGGTATCCCGGAGATTTTGCCCTGAATGTGCTCCTACTCTGGCTGCTCTGGCTGGGGGCTAGCGTGGCCTGGCGCTTCATGGGGGAGGCGGTGGACTGGCCGGATCGCTCCCTGCGCTTCCGGCTGATCTTCGCCCTGCTGGTGGGGGTGCTTCCCTGGGCCCTGCTGCCCCGCTACTTCAACCCGCCCCAGGCCGAAGCCCGGGGCGAGGAGCTGCGTCTGGCCATCAATGCCCAGCGGGCCGCGGAGACCACCTACGACATCACCGGCCTCTGGATCCATCGCCTGGCCCTGGAGGACATCCACTACATCGGCACCATCCTAGATCCGCTGGGCCGACCGGAGCGTCCTCAGGCCCAGGTCTGTCTGCGGGGCTACACCTACTTCTACATCCCCTGGCAGCGCTATCGCATCACCCTGGACACCAGCGGCGTCACCGCGCTGAACCTGGCCGTGCGTCCCCTGGAAGGGAGTTGCTGGGAGTAGAAAGTGGGGAGTTGGAAGTGGGGAGTTGGAAGTTGGGAGTTGGGAGCCGGTGGGCACCCACTCCCAGCTCCCGACTTCCGACCCTCCGTCTCCTATTTCTCGTACAGCTGGGTGTCCGGGAAGAAGGCGGCCCAGGCAAACCAGAAGTGGTCGAAGTTCTGGATGCGCTCCAGCTGGCTGCCGGTCAGGGGACCGTCGATGCCTTCGCCCAGGATGTTCCAGGTGGTGCCCGTCTCCACGTCCCGGAAGGTGCCGTCCCCGTTGGCCTTGAAGGTCAGCACATCTCCCTCCAGGTCTCGGTTGTAGACCGCTGCTGTCCCCACGTCCTTCCCCTCGCTGATGGTGGCCGCGTCCAGTGCACTGGCCGTCCCTGCCTTGTAGAAGATGACCAGCGGCGTCCCCTCGAACTCATCCTGGATCAGCCCAGCCTCTCGCACCACGCTGAAGGGGTAGGCCTTGGCCGCGGTCTCCGTGGTGATGCCCACCACCCGTTCCGTGGCTGGCAGGCGGGGATCCGGCTCGGCCAGGAAGAGGAAGGGGCGGGTGGAGCTGTCGTAGCCCACGTAGGGGTTGCGGCCATAGGAGCGCAGGAAGCGGTCGCCCCGTTTGGGCCGGGCCAGCACCTCTCCGTCCGGGAAGCGGTCCGCGAAGTCGCCGAAGCTGATCACCTGGCTGGGCAGGAAGGTGAGTCGCTTGCCCGTGAGCTCGCCCACGATGGCCTCGCCGGTGAACTGCTGCCACCAGCTCTCCGTCTGCCGGTCGTACATGACCAGGTCGCTGTTGCGCAGCTTGCCCGTGGTGCCGAAATCCAGGACCATGCCGTCCAGGCGGCGGTCGAAGGCGATGCTGGCGTTGCAGAGGGGGCAGAAGGTGATGGAGACGGGCTGGCTCCCCACCTGATCGTTCACGATCTCGTGCCAGATGAGGATGGAAAGGGGGTAGGCCCGGGAGATGCCGTCAGCCTGGAAGAGGATCACCGGGTCCTGGTCCGTGAGCCACTCGGCCGCGGCCGCCACGCTCTCGAAGGTGGGGTCGTCCACCGCGGGGATGCCGTCCTTGGGCGGGCCGCCGGAGAGGATCTCGTTCCAGTCCACGGAGTGCTTGGTGAAGTCCGTGGACCAGGAGCGGGTGCTGAAGGGGGGCGGTTCGTCCCCCACCACTGCGGTGGGTCGGGGTTCCGTGGGCGTCGGGGCCTCCGTCGCCTCCTGGGCCGGGGTGGCTTCCTGGGCGGCGCTGCCCTGGCTGGAGCTCGCAGCCGGCGGGGTGATGCTGCTGCAGGCGGCCAGCACCAGGAGAGCGGCCAGCCCGATCGCGAAAACGAGAATCTGTCGAGTAGGGTTCATGGGTCAACTCCGTTGTGTGATAAGCCACGTGGATCGTGACTTCGAGGCAGAATCGCGTCGGTCCTATCCTTGGTCGTTCCCTGGCAGTGTGTCTTTCTCCGGCAGTGTGTCTTTCCCTGGCAGTGTGAGGAAAGGCGCTGGGATCCAGCCAGACTGAGGCGGATCCAGATCGATGGTCCTCACGAAGTAATAGTTCAAGGCAGGGTTGGCCTGACTCAGCTCCACATGCACTCGGGTGCCCGGGTAGAGCTGGCCGGTGATGGCCTGGCGGAGATGGCTGTCGTAGAGGTAGATCACGGGACGGATCAGCTGGCCCTGCCATTCCCCCGTGACGGTGGTGGTGATGTCCACCGGGGTGGGGATGCCGCAGAGGGTGGGATCGTACTCGGCCACCATGGGCAAAGGCGGCGCTGCTTCCGGCAGGGGATCCGTGGGAGCGGTGGTGGGGTGGCTGGAGGCAGGCGAGCTCGGAGCAACGCAGGCTGTCAGCATCCAAGCTGCGAAAAACAGACCCACCAGCCACCTCGCGGGCTTCCTGTGTGCACATCCTGGAAACGACACCATGCCCCCTCCTGTGACGCGCCCTGGTCAGGGCCTCCCTCGTCCTGTGCCCGGTGCCAGGGCGAAACTCAAGTCTCCTCCAGACATCTCGAATGGTGCCATGCCTCCGGCGGCCGGGCTGTAGGACGGCCTACGCTGGGAGGACAAAATGGCCGACACCCTCCCCGGGCCGGGCTTCTCCCAGCCATTTTCCCTGTTCCCACGGCCAATGACAAGGCCGCCGGATCCACCGGGGGGGATGCCCCCAGCCCGGTGAGCCCGACGGCTGTCATGGCGATGTGGCGGATATGCGTGGCTGGCTCAGCAGGTGAGCTTGGCGCTTGCCTTTCCCGTTACTCCCGCTGCATCGGTGACCAAGACACCGACACTGACCCCGGTCCCGGCGAAACAGTTACCGGAGAACGTGTTGCCGGCTCCTGCAGGGAAGAGCACCGTACTGCTCGGGAACCACGTGTAGGTATAGGGCGCCGTTCCCCCTGAGACCGTCGCGCTGCATCCCAGAAAGTTCAAAGGAGGAAACAACGGAGCAGTTCCACAGGAAAGGGTCACTGAGAGAGGGGCGGGAGTGGCGGCCACCCCCGCCGCGCTTGCGGACGGGCCAGGGACGCCTCCAGCCACGAGCAAGATCAAGACCAATGCGGCGACGAGGACACGGATACGGGGTGTGAGACGCATGGGATGCCTCCTTTGAGGTGAAATGGGGGGAGAGCGGAAGATACAATCGAACAGCCGCCTCCACTTTAGGCCAGAGGTATGAAGCAGGCATTGCCACACTCTTACAAAAGGGTTACACAGGCGAGAGGAGCCGATCCATCTGGCCCTAAGTAACCCCAAGTCTGTTGCCAGGTACAGACTTGTGGCCGAGTTGCGTCCACCTGCACACTTTGTTATCATACTTTCCAATCTCTTGATAGTTCCTATCCCCCAGCCCTGACAAGCGCATAGCAAGAGGACCGGGCCACACCCCCTCGGCCCTGTACGCGCACCTTCCCCCGAAACCCAGTTGCCGAATCCTGCAGCCTGTATCCCGTTTCTTTCGCCGAGGCATCATTTTGGACCCCATCATCCGTGTGGAGAATCTCCATCACGTCTACAACCCCGACTCCTCTCGACCAGTCCGGGCCCTGGCCGGCGTGGATCTGGCCATCTACCCGGGCGAGTACCTGGTCATCCTGGGCCACAACGGCTCGGGCAAGTCCACCCTGGCCAGGCACCTGAACGCCCTCCTGGGCCCCACCGAGGGCAACGTCTGGGTCAAGCAGTGGAACACCCGGGACCTGGAGCACCTCCTGGACATCCGCACCACGGTGGGCATGGTCTTCCAGAACCCGGACAACCAGATCGTGGCCACGGTGGTGGAGGAGGATGTGGCCTTCGGCCCGGAGAACCTGGGGCTGCCCCACGAGGAGATCGTGCGCCGGGTGGACTGGGCCCTGGAGCGGGTGGATATGCTGGAGCACCGCTTCCGAGCCCCCCACCTCCTCTCCGGCGGGCAGAAGCAGCGGGTCTGCGTGGCCGGCATCCTGGCCATGAAGCCGGAAGTCCTGGTCCTAGATGAGTCCACAGCCATGCTGGATCCCCTGGGTCGCAAGGAGGTCCTGGAGACAGTGACCCGGCTGAACCGGGAAGAGGGCACCACGGTGGTGGCCATCACCCACTTCATGGAGGAGGCCATCCACGCGGACCGGGTGGTGGTCATGGCCGAGGGGCGGGTGGTCCTGGAAGGCACGCCCCGGGAGATCTTCCGCCAGACCGAGCGGCTGCAGGAGCTGCAGCTGGGGACGCCCCAGGTGACCCAGCTGGCCCAGGCCCTGCACCAGCGCTTCCCCGACTTCCCAGACGACCTGCTCACCCCCGAGGAGGTGGTGGAGGCGGTCCGCCTGCGCCTGCCCCGCGGGGTGAAAACGTCCGTGGGGAACCCAGTCCCCGCGGCGACGGCAGTGGGGGCCCCTTCTGCCCAAGGCCAGCCCCCGGCCGACGGCCAGCCTCGCACCGGGGAGACCCTGATCCAGGCGGAGCACCTGGTCCACTACTACCTGCGGGACACCCCCCTGGAGGTGAAGGCCATCCAGGACATCAACATGGAGGTGCGGCGGGGGGAGATCGTGGGCGTCATCGGCCACACGGGCTCGGGCAAGTCCACGGCCATCCAGCACTTCAACGGCCTGCTGCGCCCCCACGGGGGCCGGATGACGGTCATGGGACAGGACCTGGGGGACCCCAAGGCGGACGTGAAGACCATCCGACGGCAGGTGGGCCTGGTCTTCCAGCAGCCCGAGGCCCACCTGCCGTCGGATGGT
>WGCB01000177.1 GCA_015494005.1 Caldilineaceae bacterium | reverse complement strand
CTCTAGGCGCCTGAAGCATCGGAAGCCAGGCCCTCGCCGCTTGCTTCAGCCCCTCCATTTTCGGAAACTGGTCCCATTTTCACCAAATTTTCACCTTGATTTACCCAAGTTTTTACCTGCTCCTGGTATAAGTAGAGGTGAACGGTCATGCAGTGCAGCACTCGTTGAAAGTTCACGTGGAGCGGCATTTGGGACCAAAAACCTAAGGAGGTGGCACGATGAAAACAGCACGGACTTTGAGTTGGCTGGTTGCGATCGGTGGCCTGTGGGAGCTGGTGGCCCCCTTTATCCTGAAGTACACGGCCACGAGCGCGGCCATGTGGGATGCGGTGATCGTCGGCATCGTGTTGATCATCCTGGGCGTGTGGGCGGCCCTCAGCAAAGTTGAGAGCACCATGCGGACCCTGAACTGGATCAACGCGCTGCTTGGCCTGTGGCTGGTCATCGCTCCCTTCGTCCTGAAGTACACCACGGTCAGCGCGGCCCTCTGGAACGACATCATCGTGGGTGTGGTGGTGTTGGTCCTGGCCATCTGGGCGGCTGTGGTGGCTGGTGCGGGGTACACCAGCGGACAGATGGGGCAGCACGCCTGATCCCCTGAGCGAACACTCGGATCGGGGTGCCGCTGGTCCTACCGGCACAACCATGCAGGCAAGGGGTCCTGGCTCGTGGGAGCGAGTCGGGGCCCCTTGCCGCGTCTGCGCTGCTTTGTCTCGCTTACCGGAGCGGCGCAGGGGACGGTCCGTCCTGTGCACCGGTTCATCCTGGCGGGTGGCTCAGGCCTTGCCCAACCAGTAGCCGAGCCCTCGAGCCGTGTGCAGATAGCGGGGATGGGCTGGATCCCTCTCCAGCTTCCGGCGCAGACGATGGATGTAGACCTTCAGATAGTCGGTGTTGTCCCGGGCGTAGTCGTCCCACACCCGGCGCAGGAGGGTCTCCGAGGGGACGACTTTCCCTGCGTTGCGGGCCAGGATCTCCAGCAGCCGGTACTCGGTGCCAGTCAGCTCCACGGGCTTGCCAGCCAGGGTCACCCGGCGCTGGTTGAAGTCGATGCGCAGGTCGTCCTGGACGAAGGGCTGCTCCCGCTGGCCCGCCACGCCTTCCGCTCGACGCAGCACAGAACGGATGCGGGCCATCAGTTCCAGGTGGCCGAAGGGCTTGACGATGTAGTCGTCCGCGCCCAGCTCCAGCCCTCGCACCTTGTCCAACTCGTCGTCCTGCACCGTGAGGATGATGACGGGCACGTTGCTGAAGCGGCGCAGCTCCTGCAGTACATCGTAGCCGGACATGTCGGGCATCATCAGATCCAACAAGATCAGGTCCGGCGCCTCCTTGTCCGCCAGCAGCAGGCCCTCTTCCCCGCTGTGGGCCTCCAGCACCTCCCACTGAGGCTCCTGCAGGGTGATGGTGAGGCGAATGGCCCGGGCCACATCCGGTTCGTCATCGATCACCAGGATCTTACGCGTGGCTTTGGGGAGGATTTCCATCAGGCTCTCCTTTCGTGTCCGGGGGAGCGTGGACGGGCAGGGTGAAGCAGAAGCAGCTCCCTCCGCCCTCCCGATCCTCTACCCAGATGCTTCCACCGTGCAGGTGCACCAGTTCCCGGCAGATGAACAGCCCCAAGCCCACTCCAGACAGCGTCTGGTTTTCGGTGGTGGTGTAGAAGCGGTCGAAGATGCGCTGGCGTTCCTGAGCGGGTACACCCGGACCCCGATCCGCCACGCACACCTGCACCACCTGATCGTGGTGGGCAAGCTCGACGAGGATCTCGCTGGCCGGGGGAGAGAACTTGGCGGCATTGCCCACCAGGTTCGAGAGGATCTGCTCCACCCGCCGAGGATCCGCCCACACGGGAGGCAGTTCTGGCTCCGCTTGCATGCGGGCTTCCTGCTTCTTTCGGGCCAGGAGAGGGGCCAGCTCCTTCAACGTCCGCTCCACCAGGCGCTCCAGATGCACCGGCTGGCGGTGAAGCTCCACGGCGCCGGCTTCCAGGCGAGCGCTCTCCAGCATGTCCCGGATCAGATCTTCCAGGCGGGCCAGGCTCTGATCCATGGTGTCCAGGATCTCCTGCCGGGTCTCCGGCGGCAGGGAGGGGAGGTCGCGCAGGGACGGGGCCAGCATCTTCAGGACGGTGAGGGGCGTCTTCAGCTCGTGGGCGATGGCGGAGAAGAAGGCCGTCCGGGATGCCTGGAACCGCTGCAGGTGGCGGATGTGCTCCTGCTCGTGGGCGAAAAGCCGGGCGTTGCGCAGCGCCAGGCCGGCCTCGATGGCCAGGGCATGCAGGAAGAGTTTGTCCTCCTCGTTCCACACCCAGGGCTTCCCGGGCGAGCGCCCCACCACCAGAGCGCCCACACCCTCCCCGTCCGGTGCGCTGAGGTAGAGGCCCACCAACTGATCCACGTCGTCGTCCACCACGAAAGGGGGCATGGTGGCCGCTTCTCCCGGCGAAGTCACTCCCGGCAGAGAGGTCCCCTGGGGCAGGATGGAGCCGGTCAGATGTTTGCCCACGGGGTGGCGTTCGCTGTTGGAGGCCACCACTTCCCAGGTGTTCTCCTCGCCCTCCACCGGGAGGAGCACCAGGCCAAAGGTCACCCCAGGCAAGGAGAGGGCGCCGTCCAGGACGGTGTGGAGGAGCCGGTCCAGGTTGGGCACGTTCTCGCCCAACTGCATGAGGAGGCGATTCAGCTCGGTCACCTGGGCGGCCCGGCGTGTCACCCGGCGTCGAGCCTCCTCCTCCCGGCGCACCAACTCCCCCAGGAGCACGAAGACCGCCCCTGCGATCAGGAGGACCAGGAACTCGCTGACCACGATGTAGGGCGCCCTGGTCCCTTGCAGACGGCCTTGACCGATGACGGAGGCCACCAACTGCAGGGCGTCCAGGCTGATCACCAGGGCCAGGGCCCAGCGGGGGCGCAGGGTCAGGCCGATCTCCAGCATGACCAGGAGGAACAGGAGGCTGTAGAAGCTGTGGTAGCCACCGGTGAAAAGGACGATCAGGGTGAACTGGACGGTGTCGTTGACCAGCAGCCAGGTGGCTCGTCCTTGGGCCAGGGGACGGCGAAGCCAGACGAGGTAGGAGACCAGGGCGTTGTAGAGGAGGATGGCCAGAAAGGCAACGACCGGAGGCAGTAGGGCCTGGGTCCGGAAAGGGCCGAACAGGGAGGGGATGCCCAACACCAGGATCATGCCCAAGCGCAGCAGCACCAGGTCCCGATCGATCCGCTCCAAGGGCAAAGGCGCGGTCCACTGCCCCCAGTCCAGCTCAGAGGAGCTGAGCCGAGACGGGCCAGCTGGCAAGGCGTGGGTAGTTTGACGACGTTCGGAATTTGGCATGAGGCAGACGCACGTCCTTGACCGGCACTGCTCGCGACACGTGGTGCAGGGGAGGCGCTGGCTTTCCCCGGCAGGCGATCAGCTTGGCAGCGAACTCAATACCTGGGCCACCGTGGTCATGGCAGGGGAC
>WGCB01000176.1 GCA_015494005.1 Caldilineaceae bacterium | reverse complement strand
GGGGCTACTCGGTGCGGGACGGCTCGGTGTCGGGCTGGGCGATGTCCAGCGGCTCCATGTGACGCAGGGCCAGGACCTCCCGGGCGGGAGTGCGGTCCCCGTTGCTGCTGATGCGCCGGGGCGCGTCCAGGAAGCGGAGCTGGAAGCCCAGATCCTGGTAGAGGCGGACGATGCGCTCCGTGGCCTGGTTGGAGAGGGCCACCGGCCCCGGGTGCTGGGCCAGCCACTCGGCCAGACGCACCTGGTCCGCCCAGTCGAAGCCGTGCTTGGAGTACTGGCGGAACTCCACATCGTAGGGCGGGTCCGCGTAGATGAAGTCCCCCGGCTCCAGGGGCATCTCCGCGAAGTCCTGGCAGGTGAACTCCCAGTGGCGCAGCAGTTCTCGGTAGGGGGTGAAGTCCCGGGTGTAGTTGATGCGCTTGTAGCGGCCCATGGGCACGTTGAATTCGCCTTTGCGGTTGAAGCGGCAGAGGCCGTTGTAGCCGGTGCGGTTCAGGTAGTAGAAGAGCTCCGCGGCTTCCCGGCTCTCCGCCTGCCCCTCCCGGATCAGCTGGTTGAAGCGTTCCCGGTGGGCGTAGTAGATCTCCGGGCGGTTCTCCAGGGGGATGGTGATGGTCAACCCCGCCTTCAGCCAGCGGTAGAAGTTGACCAGGTGGGGGTTGATGTCGTTGAGCAGGGCCTGTTCCGGGCGGAGACCCAGGGGCACGGCCAGCCCCCCGCAGAAGGGCTCCACCAGACGCCGGGGCCCCTGGGCTTGGAGCTGCTCCCAGATGGGCAACAGCGTGGGGAGCAGCCAGCGCTTGCCCCCCGCCCACTTCAGCGGAGGCTTCACGCCCTGCTCCCCACGTTCAACGCTCAACGTCCCACTCCTTCATTCCCACTCACCATTCCCCATTCCCCATTCTGCATTCTGCATTCGCCATTCGCCTCATTCCACAACCACGATGTCCGTGGCGCTGCGGCCGAAGGTCTCCGGTGCGTACATCTCCTCCGCCTTGGCCGGAGGCGCCACGAAGGTCCCGGGGGTGGTGGCCCGGGCCAAGTAGGTGTAGGTGTGGACCCCTTCCCAGAGCAGGGAGGCGAAGGCCTCGGCCCGCTCGTCCCGCAGGTTCTGGTGCTCGTACCAGGGGCCCCACCACCACCAGCCGTAGCGCTGCTGCTGGCTCTGGGGATCTTGGGGCAGGGCGCCCACCACGGCCAGGGCCGGGTTCAGGGCCTCGAAGCCGGCTGGCAGGGGGTCCACCAGGGCCACGTGGTAGCGGCGGGAGCGGTTCACCATCATCACCCGCACCCGCACCCGGGCCCCGGCCTTCACGTGCCAGACCCCGTCCTCGTCCTGGGTCACGTCCTCGGGATCGTCCACCGCCTCGTAGAAGCGGGTGACCTCGAAGCCGTGGTCCGCGGGATCCAGCTTCAGGTCCGTGGGGGCGTAGCGGAGGCCCAGCCGGTAGTAGAGCCGTCCCACCCCCTCTTTCTGGAGGATGAGGGGCACTTCGTCGTGGCCGAACTGACCGTCCCCGGGCACGCCGTCCCCTGCGTCCAGCAGGTAGTTCATGGGCACGTTCACATTGAAGCGCTCCGTGCTCCGGCCCTTGAACTCATGGCCGCCCACGTACTGCTCACCCAGCCAGATCCGGGCCACGAAGTCCGGCGTCTGGGCCTCGAAGACGTTGAAGTAGCGGTCCAAGGCCAGGAGGATGAAGACGTTCTCCTGGGTGTTGCCCCAGCGGCCTCGGGTGCGGTGGGCCAGGAGCCCTTGGACCAGCTTGGGGATCAGGTCGCTCTCCGGCTGGTCCTCGATGAGGGCCTCCAGGATGATGCCGTCGGCCCGGCGGTCGGAGTAGAGGAGCAGGTAGTCCCCGTCCCCGTAGCTGTCCACGAAGTTGGCCGCGCCGGCCGTCTCCGTGACCCGGTTGTTCAGGTGGCGGCGCATGGCCGTCAGCTGCTGCTCGGAGCCTGGGTCCCCGGTCATGACGAAGAGGAGCCAGCCGATGCTCTCCAGGGAGAGGTTGTCCAGGCCGGCCTCGTTCACCAGGCGCCGCCCCCGGTACGGGTCCCCGTCCCCCATGAGCTTGCGCACGTAGAGGGCGTAGGCGATGAGGCTGTTCCGGGCCTTGGGGCCGTACCAGGAGGGGATGTGGTTCTCGATGGTGCGCAGGTAGTTCTGGGAGCGAGCCAGCATCTCCCCCGGCACCTGGAAGCCCTTCTGCTGGGCCCGCACCAGGGCGTGGGCCGCGTGGATGCTGTAGTAGGGCCAGGAATCGTCCCCCCGCCGCCAGATGGGGAAGCCGCCGTCCAGGTTCTGCATGGCCTGAAGGCGCTGGATGTCCCGGTTCACCGCGTCCAGGATCTCCTCCTCCGGGGGCAGGCCCGGCGCATCGAAGGCGCTGAGCACGTCCCGCAGCGCGGCCACGGCCAGCACCCGGGAGGCGATCTGCTCCGAGCACTCGAAGGGATAGGCCACCAGGTAGAGGTAGGCGTCGGTCAGAGCCTGCAGGGCGGTGGAGGAGGTGCTCACCTCCAGGCCGCCGTAGCCGGGGATCACATCCTCCGGCGGCAGGATGGGCTGGATGATGGCCCCGGGGTCGTCGATCTGGCCGTAGACCGCGAAGGCCTCGGTGGTGGCCGGCGTCCAGACGGGCAGGGAGACCTCCGCCGCGTCCGCCTCCGGGCCGGAGACCGCGGCCAGCTGCACCCGGGCCGTGCCTGCGCTCTCGGTCATGGCCGCGAAGCGCACCTCCACTCGGTCGTTGGCCGGGACCACCAGCTCCTTGCCCGCGGCGTGGGGGTCCTCCCCTTCCAGGAGCAGCAGGTTGCTGGAGCGGGCCGCCACCTGGACGGTCATCTCCTGGTCCGTCTGGTTCTGGATGACCACGGGCAGCTCGAACTGGTCCCCGAAGTTCAGGAAGCGGGGCGCCGAGGGCCGCACCATCAAGGGCAGCCGAGCGGTGATGCCCGATTCGCCAGCGCCGAAGAACTTGCCGTCGGCCACGGCCACCACCATGATCCGGTAGCGGGTCAGGTTGTCCGGCAGGGTCACCTGGACCTGGGCCCGGCCCTGGTCGTCCGTGGGCACCTCGGGGGCGAAGAGGGCCAGGGGGTTGAAGTTGGAGCGGATCTGGATGGGGGTGGGCCCCTCCTCGGCTCCGGCCTTCTCCACCATCAAGGCCTCGGCCGCGGCGGTGGGCACGGGCGCGGCGGCTGCCTCCATGGCCGGCGCTGCAGCGGACCGCATCATGTCAGCCTGGGCCATGTCCGAGAGCTCGCCCAGGAGATCCGGGCTGGCCAGGAGCACGTCCGCTCGGCTGTGCAGGTCTTGGACGCCTGGGCTCCGGCTGCTGTAGAAGACGCTCACCGGGTCTGCCAGCTGGTAGTTGCTCAGGGCCAGGATGGCCTCGTCCACCACCACCACGGCCAGCTCCGCATCGGCCACAGGCTCGCCCTGGGCGTCGGTGACGGTCACGTCGATGACCGTTTCCCCGCCTGGGGGCAGCTTGCTGGCCTGGGGCGCGGCCTCCACCGTCAAGGTGCGGCTCAGGGGCGGCACGGAGAGGTTCAGGCTCCCCACCGCGTAGGCCGGTCGGGGCGGCAGGCTCTCGTCCGTCTGGCCCGTGGCGTCCGTGCGCGCCGCGCTCCCCACCAGGTCCACCTGGACCCAGAGGTTGGGGATGTGGCTCTCCTCCACGGGCACCTGGAGGGTGGTGGTGGGCCCGTCCATGGTGAAGCGCTGGGTGGTGACCAACCCCTCCCGACGCAGGGTCAGCAGCCCCTCCGCGGGGAAGAAGGGGGCCTGGACCAGGATCTCGGCCACGTCCCCGGGCTGGTAGCTCTCCTTGTCCGGGATCAGGGTGACCACCTCCTGCTCCACCTCTCGGCTGGGCGGCCGGCCGCCTCCGCTGACCCAGCGGGTGATCACCGTCTCGTTGGGCCGGCCCTGGTCATCCTCCACCCGGGCGGTGATGCGGTAGGTCCCACCGGTCGGCGTCTGGAAAGTGCAGCGCACCGGCTCCTCCTGGGAGGTGACCTGGCAGGTCTGCACGTCCTTTTCCTCTTCCTGCCACTCCCCGGCCTTGTAGGTCCAGTCCAGCCGGGCCGCGGTGACCGTCACCGCCACGCCGGGGATGGCGTTGCCGTCGATGTCCGGGACGATGAGGTCCACGTCCAGGGGCTGGCCCTGCTCCACGAAGTAGCGCTCCGTGCGCAGGCCCACGTAGAGGGTGGCCGGGTGGACCAGGATGCCCGTGCCGGAGGTCCAGGCCTGGCGGTTCACGTCGAAGACCGTGGCCTCGGCCCGGACGGTCATGGGTTGGGGCGGGTCCACCGGCTTGAAGTCGATGCGCAGGTGGTGCTGGCCCGAGGCGTCCGTGCGGGAGCGGAAGGTTTCTGTGGCGGAAAAGCCCATGGGCTCAGGACCGAAACCGAAGTCGAAGCGCCACCAGGGAGTCCAGCGGCCAAAGGTGAAGTCATCCCAGTGGGGCGGGCGGTAGGTGGTCGGGGTGGAGCCCACCAGCCACTCCACTTCCGCGTTGGCCAGGGGGCCGCCCGCGTAGTAGCTGGCCTTCACCGTGGCGATGGCGTGCTCGCCCACCACGTGGGGCCCCTCCGAGACGGAGGTCTCCACCTGGAACTCGGGCCGGCGGAACTCCTGGATCTGGAAGCCATGGCTGTACCAGCCCGAGAAGGCCCCGCCCAGCAGGCCGAACTCCACCCGAGCGAAGCCCAGGTTGATGTTTTCCGGCAGGGAGAAGGCCAGATGGAAGCCGCCCAGCCGGTTCAGCTCCGCCTGGCCGCTGGCGATCTCGTTGCCCTGGGGGCCGATCACCGTGTAGGCCACCTGGGTGGCGCCCCCGGCCGGCAGCAGGTCCACGTCGCCCGTGGGCCCGTGGGTGATGCGCCGCACCCAACCCTTGATGTGCACCTCCTCGCCGGGACGGTACATCCCTCGGTCATCGAAGACGTACCAGCGGGCCTCCTGTCCGTAGGGTTGCTGCCGCCAGCCCTCCTCCGCGTAGTAGTAGCGGGATTGGGGCAGGAAGGCGCTGTCCTCGCCCAGGCGGGCGATGAGCATCTGGGCCGCATCTCCGGTGGGCAGGGGCAGGGTGACCAGGCCGCTGTCGTCGGTGCTGCCCTGGATCGCCGTGGGCCAGAGGCTCATCTCCACCCCGTTCAGGGGGGCGCCGCTGCCCAGATCGTTGGCCCAGGCCAGCATCTCGTCGTTGTCCACGAAGGCGTCCAGGCCGATCTGGGTGGCCTGCACCCAGACCCGTCGGGTGAAATGCTCGAAATTCCGGTTGAAGAGGGCGGCCAGCACGCCTGGATCCGGCTCCACGATGAGGACCAGGTGGCCCACCCCCTTGGGCAGGGCCGGGACCAGGTCGATGGGCGTCTCCACCAGGGTGTCGTCCTCCCCCTGGATGCGGATGCTCTCGGAGAGGACCAGGTCGCCCGGGGGCTGGGGATTCTCCTTGCCCTGGTAGAAGTCGGCCAGGTACTGGAGGAAGGCCGGGTAGTCCGTGGGCTCCACCGCGTAGGCCTTCACGTTGATCTTGGGGATGTTCACGGTGAAGACCGAGTAGGTGGGCGGGCTGAAGGGATCCAGCACCACCAGGTCCCCGCCACTGACGGTCATGTAGGGCTCCGCCGGCCCCACCTTGATGGTCACCGTCTGGTCCTTGCCCAGGGTCTGGCCGAAGACGTCGGCGATCTGGGCTCGCAGGGTCACCTGGTAGGTGGTGCGGCCCTGGCTGGCCCCCCGGATCTGCAAGGTGTTGCCGAAGAGCTCCACCTTCATGTCCGGCAGCTCTGGGGAGACGCTCACCCAGCTCGGGTCGAACTCCTCCGAGTCCAGGGGATTGGTGAAGCGCACGAACCAGGGGGTAAAGGGCGGGCAATCGCCGCCGTAGTAGGAGCAACCGGCCTCCACCACCAGCAGGGGGCCGTAGGTGTGGAAGGTGAAACTCTGCACCTTCTCCGTGACCCGAGGCCCCTCCGCGGAGGGGGTGCCCGGGCCGATGTTCACCGTCACCGTGGTGTCCGGTGGGAAGGGGGCCTCCGCGCGGAAGGCCAGCCAGCGGCCCTCCTGGGCGCTCTCCACCAGCCGCCGCACCCTGGGATCCGCCTGGATCTCCTCCTCCGTGGCCAGGCGCAGGGGGAAGGCCTCCCCCTTGGCCAGTGCCTGGATGGTCTCCAGCACGGCGGCCGGCTCGATGCGTTGGTCAAAGG
>WGCB01000175.1 GCA_015494005.1 Caldilineaceae bacterium | reverse complement strand
CTCCTCGCCGCTGCGCTGGTCCGCCCAGATGATGGCCGGGTGCAGGGGGCGCCCTCGCCGGTCCACCAGGATCTGCCGCCAGACGTCGCTCTCCATTCCCCCGCCAGCCCCCACGAACATGGACATCTCGCCGCTCAAGGCCAGGCCCAGCTCCAGGGCCTGGCGCAGCGCGAAGGCCACCCCCTCCATCACCGCCCGGGCCAGGTGACCCCGCTGGTGGTAGTGGGTGAGGCCGATGAACGCGCCCCGGGCCTGGGGATCCATGTGGGGGGTGCGCTCGCCGGAGAGGTAGGGCAGGAAGAGGAGCCCGTTGGCCCCGGGCGGAACCTGGGCCGCCTCCTGGCTGAGGACCGCGTAGGCGTCGGCTCGGCCAGCCAGCCCGGTGATCCCCCGCAGCCAGCGCAGGGAGAGCCCCGCGGAGAGGATGGCCGCCAGGACGTACCAGGTGCCCGGCGCCGCGTGGACGAAGACGTGCAGCCGAGGGTCCGTGGGGATGACCAGCCCCTCCGGGCCCGGCTCGGGTGCGAAGGGCAGGAAGATCTGGCCGCCGCTGCCCACGGTCACCGCGCCCCGGCCGGGCGTCACCAGCCCGTTGCCCACGGCCTGGGCGGGCTGGTCACCGCAGCCGGCCACCACGGGGATCCCCGGCCGCAGCCCCAGCTCTTCCGCGGCGTCCCGGCCCAGCTGCCCGGCCACGTCCGTGGAGGCCAGGACCGGAGGCAGCAGGTGGGCGGGCAGCCCGGCGCCCTCCAGGATCTCCGCTGCCCAGGTCAGCTCCGTGACGTGGAAGATGCCCGTCCCCGCGGCGTCGCTCACGTCCGTGGCCAGCTGGCCGGTCATCTTCAGGCGCACGAAGTCCTTGGGCAGGAGCACGCCGTGGGCCTCTCGCAGCAGCTCTGGCCGGTGTTCCTGGAGCCAGAGCAGGGTGGGGCCCAGGAAACCGGCCGCGGGCAGGGTCCCAGCCACCTGGGCGTAGCGCTCCCGTCCCAGGACGGCCACCAGCCGCTCGCACTCCTCGCCGCTGCGCTGGTCTGCCCAGATGATGGCCGGGTGCAGGGGGCGCCCTCGCCGGTCCACCAGGACCGTGCCGTGCATCTGCCCGCTGAAGCTCAGGCTGGCCACCTCCGCACCGGCGATCCCGGCTTCCGCCAGCAGCCGCCGGGTGACGTCCACGGTGGCCCGCCACCACTCCTCCGGATCCTGCTCGGCTCGCTCCGGAGAGGGGCGGAAGATGGGGTACTCCTGGCTGGCCACGGCCAGGATCCGGGCCTCCTCTCGGTGGAAGAGCAGGGCCTTGGCGCTGGATGTGCCGATGTCGATGCCCAGGAGAATCGTCATGCTGGCCTCCTTTGCAGGGGTGAGTGAACAAAGCGACGTACCAGTTCGTAACCGCCCTACGGCGGCGCTCCAGTTGTCCCGGGGCTGGGAACGTGTTACCATGAAGGCCAGGACGGGGCGCACTTAGCCCGGTCCCAACCCCCGCCGTCTATCTCCCTGCCAATTCCATGCTGTCCCTTGCCTCCCATGACCAGTATACCCCAAACCAAGGCCCAGACAAGCCAGACCTTCCCGGCCCAGATGACGGCGGTCCGCCTGCACGGGCCCCGGGATCTGCGGGTGGAAGCGTTGCCCCATCCCGGGCCGCCCGGGCCAGGACAGGCCTTGATCCGAGTGACCGCGGTGGGCATCTGCGGCAGCGACCTGCACACCTACAAGGACGCCCGCATCGGGGACACGGCCCTGGCCGCGCCCCTGATCCTGGGCCACGAGTTCGCCGGCGTGGTGGAGGCGGTGGGCCCAGATGCCCTGGACGGCCACTTCCAGCCCCTGGAGCCGGGCGCGCGAGTGGCGGTGGACCCGGCCCAGCCCTGCGGCCGCTGCGAGATGTGCGAGCTGGGCCATCCCAACCTCTGCCGGCGCCTCCACTTCTGTGGCCTCTACCCGGACCCAGGCAGCCTCTGCCAGTGGATGCACATGCCAGCCCACACCTGTTTCCCCGTGCCCGACAGCCTCTCGGACCCGGAGGCCGCGCTCCTGGAGCCCCTGGGCGTGGCCATCCACGCGGTGGACCTGGCCCGGATCCGGGTGGCGGACAGCCTGGCTGTCCTGGGAGCAGGGCCCATCGGCCTCCTCATCCTGCAGCTGGCCAAGCTCTCCGGCGCGGACCCGGTTTTCGTCACGGACAAGTTCCCCTGGCGGCTGCGGCTGGCGGAACGCTACGGCGGCATCCCCATCTCCTGTGACCAGGGGGATCCCGTGGTGGAGGTGCTGGCGGCCACTGGCGGCCGGGGCGTGGACGTGGTCCTGGAGGCGGCCTGGGCGGATCACTCCGTGCAGCAGGCCCTGGAGATGGTCCGGCTGGGCGGGCGGGTG
>WGCB01000174.1 GCA_015494005.1 Caldilineaceae bacterium | reverse complement strand
CACCGCGGCGGACCGGGGCGTGGTGGTGCGGGCCGGCTGGAGCGACATCGGCTACGGCCTCTTCGTGGTCATCGACCACAACATCGACTACCTCACCCTCTACGCCCACCTGAGCCAGGTCGCCGTCCAGGAGGGGCAGGTGGTGGCCAAAGGGCAGATCATCGGCTGGGTGGGCTCCACTGGCAACAGCACCGGCCCTCATCTCCACTTCGAGCTCCGGGACTTCGGCGCGCTGGTGGATCCCCTGCGCTTGCTGCCCCGCTGACAAAACTGCTCTGTGAATTTTTCCACGAACCCTTGACAAACCGCTCTTTTCACCATATACTAACTATAGTTAGTATATCCATCCGCACCGCCGGAGACATCACCGGAGCCACCGTTGAGCATCAAGCACGCGCTGCTGGCCCTGCTGCACCAGGAACCGGGCTACGGCTACGAACTGAAGAAGCGCTTCCAGGAGAGCTTGGGGCCCATCTGGCCCCTGCAGGAGGCCCAGGTCTACAACAACCTGCGCATCCTGGAGCGGGCGGGGCTGGTGACCCTGGAGGCTCGGGTGCCCCAGGAGAAGCGGCCGGACCGCAAGGAGTATCGTCTCACGGAAGCGGGGCGGGCGGAGCTGGAGGACTGGCTGGCCACCCCCGTGAGCAGCCACCGCCGCCTGAAGGACGATTTCTACCTCAAGGTGACGGTCCTGGCCGATGTGCTGGACCAGCCCGAGCGCCTGCAGGAGCTCCTCTGGCAGCAGCGGGACGTCTACCTGCAGCAGCTGCGGGAGCTGGAGCAGGCCCTGGCCGAGGCCGAGGCCGACGGCGATGCCGTGGTCGCCGCGCTGCTGGACGGGGCCATCCTGCACACCGAGGCGGACCTGACCTGGCTGGATCGGTGCGAGGAGCGGCTCCTGGCAGGCCAGCCCGCTGCGCAGCCATCCGGCCCAGTGGCGGGCGACGGAGGGGCGCCATGATCCGCCCGGCGACCCGCCCCTCGTTTTGGCCTCTGCTCGCCCTGCACCTGCGGGGTGTCCTGCGCCGGGAGCGCCCCCTAGCCCTCCTGGTGATGGGCGGCCTGGCCCCTGGCGTGGCCGTGCTCACCGCCTGGCTCAACCTGGCTTGGACCCTGCGGAGTGCTCCCCTGACCGCGGGGCAACCTGGCTGGCTTCTGCCCCGCCCTCTGCTGGCGGCCCTAGGCCTGGAGGGGGTGCTGGTAGGGGCCGGGTTGGTCTCCCTGCTCATCGGCTGCCTGGGGCTGGCCAATGTCTACACGGCCAGCGTGGAGCGGCGCATGGGTGAGCTGGCCCTCTGGCAGGCCCTGGGCCTGCGGCGAGCGGAGGTCCTGGGCCTGCTGCTGGGGGAGACAGGGCTGGCCGGCATGGTGGGCAGCGGTCTTGGGGTGATCCTGGGGCTGCTCCTGGCCTGGCTGACCTGGCCCTCGGCCCAGGCTTTCTTCCGTTTGACTGTTCCGTTCTCGATCCAGGGGCCGGCCCTGGCCACCGGATTCGTCACCGGCCTGGTCGCGGTCTGGCTCTTCACCGGGGTGACTGCCTGGGCCACCTGGGGCATGGACCTGGCCCAGACCCTGCGGGGTCAGCTGCCCGCCTCCCTGCTGGACGGCTGGCAGGCCTGGCGGACTTCAGCCCTGGGCAGTCTCTTCGCCGGGCTCCTGGTGCTCCTGGCGGCGGGCCCGCTCCTTCCCCCGGCCCGCACGGCCCTGCTGGCCGCCCTGGCTCTGGGCCTGAGCGGGCTCCTCACCGGGGGAAGCTGGCTGCTGACCCGGCTCTACCACCGGCTGCCCTTGGCCCGACGCACCTTCTTTGGGCAGATGGTGCTCCAGGGGCTGGCCCGGCACCCGCGCCACACCGCGGGCCTGACCTTGGCCATGATGGCCGGGGCCTACGGGGCGGGGCTGGCCGCGCTGGCCCTCCTCACCAGTGGATCCCAGGCCCTCTTCACCGTCTGGGTGGCCCTGGGGGTGCTGGTGGCCGGGGCCAGCCTGGTCCTGACGGCCGCCTACCTGGCCCTGAGCGAGCG
>WGCB01000173.1 GCA_015494005.1 Caldilineaceae bacterium | reverse complement strand
CTCCAGCACGCCGGACGGGCCACGGAGACTCTCTCGCCAGGGCAGGCCCTGGCCCTGGGGACCCGAGCCGCCGCTCCAGGCCAGGAGCCCGTGGTGGGCCAGGAGGAGACGGCGCAGCAGGCGTTTGGAGACCGGGATGACTGTGGCGCTGCTCAAAGAAATTTCTCCGTTGCCGTTCTTGTTTTTCCAAGATTCCAGGTCGTTGCAGCGGGACCGGACGTCAAGGTCACTCGAGGGAAGCTCGCTACGCCTTTCGATGAGACTCCGACGAGCGAGGGCGTCTCGCCCGCCAGGCCCGGGCAGCCAGGACCACCAGCCGAAGTGCATCCCGGCTCCCGCCATCGACCCCCTTCTCGAAGTCGTCCCCGGCCTGGGCCATCTGGTTGGTCACGTGGGCAAAGCAGATGACTGCCTTCTGCCTGGCCTGGGCGAAGGCGTAGAGAGCCGCGGCCTCCATCTCCACCGCCAGGATGCCCAGGTCTCGGGCATGGGCGATGGCGGTCTTCGTCTCTCGAAAAGGGGCATCGGTGGTCCAGACGGCGCCCCGGTGCACGGTCACCGGCGCCTGGGCCAGCGCGCCACCCAGCATGGACAACAGCTCGGGTGCGATATGGCTGAAATCAGCTGGGGGAAGGTAGTGGTAGCTGGTCCCCTCGTCCCGCAGGGCCTTCTCGATGAGCACGAAGTAGGGCGGCGCACCCATGGGGAGGATCTGCCCGGCCGAGGTGACGCTGATGAGCAGTTCGCAGCCGGACGCGAACAGCTCCTCCGCCACCAGCACCGCGAAGGACGCCCCCACCGCGCAGCCGATGATCCCGAAACCCATACCCTGATAACGAAACGTGTACAGCTCCGTGTGGTAGCAGGCCCAGGCAGGGTCTGGCTCGATGCCCTGGGTGCCCACCAGCCAGCGGACGATGTCGCCGTCGGGATCGAGTAGGCAGACACTGGGAACCGACGCCCGGGGAAGGGACTTCTGCCGCCTGGCCTCCCGGAGTAGGTTCTCCGGGGTGAAGACGGCCGGTTCGCTGAACCGCTTGTTGGACAGGATCGGTGGCCTCATGTTGCTTCCCCCACTCTTCACCGGAATCGCCATCCTCTCATGCCTAGGAGCAGGGCCACCAGCACGCCCAGCGCCCCCAGGATCTGCCCGTTACGCCAGGAGGTCGGCGCGAAACGCAGCTCCACCGTGGACTCCCCGCCAGGGACGGCCACGGCCCGCAACGCTCCGTTGGCCCGCAGGACTCGGGCCTCCTCGCCGTTGACCCAGGCTCGCCAGCCCGGGTACCAGACCTCGCTCAGCACCAGGTAGCCCGGCCCGTCCGCCTGGAGCTGGAGCCGCATGCGGTTGGCCCCGTAGTGGAGGAACCGGGGCGCGGGCGACGATCCGCCCGACTCCCCGGCAGCCGACGGGACGTCCCCCTCCAGGATCACCGCCTGGGCCGGGTCGAAGTCCGGCTGGGCCAGGGCCTGGAAGGCGGCGGCCTGGTCCGCCACGGGGATGGCCCGGTGCACCAGCCAGGCCCGGGGCAGGGGCGTGGCGTTGCGGTAGACCGCCAGCTCCCCCGGCGCGTCCAGGGCCAGGGTGAACTTCCCCTCGGGCAGGGGCGTGCCGTCCCGCACCAGGACGTACTTCACGTTGAGCATGTCGTAGAGCCGGGTCTGCCGGCCGCCGGTGGCCTCCCAGAGGGTGGTCCAGTGGCGCAGCACCAGGGGGTTGGCCACGCCCCAGACGTCGAAGAGGCCGTACAGGGCCGCGGTGTCCGGCTGCCACAGGTCGTCGATGCCCGTGCGGCTGTCCATGCGGAAGAGCTCCGGGTCGCTCCGCAGAAACTGGACGATCTCCAGGTGCTGGAAGGTGCTGGCCGGGTTGCGGGGACTGATGTCCGTGTAGGCCCCGGTGGCGGACAGGTCCAGGAAGAGCAGGGCCAGGAGCAGGCAGGCGAAGGTCCCGCCGCCCAGCCAGCCCCGCAGCCGACCCTCCACCAGGGCCCAGGTGATCAGCCAGAGCCCCGCGGCGATGGTCACAGCCAGGGCGGCCACCGAGGCCCGGACGAAGAGGGTGGGGTTCTCCTGAGTCAGGAGCAGGGCCAGATAGAGGAGGGGGGTGAGGATCCCGGCCAGGAGCAGCCCGCCGGATCGGAGCAGGAAAGCCAGGGCCCGGCGGTCCTCCTGGAGGCCTGGGAACCGCTGGGGCCAGGCCAGGCTGTCCAGCCCGTGGGCGGCCAGCACCGAGATCCCCAGGCTCCACAGGACCAGGGCCCGGGCCGGGGCTCGGAAGCGGTCGAAGCCGGGCAGGAGCAGGGTGAGCCAGCCGTGGACGATGGCGTAGAGGCCCAGGGCGGTGAGGAAGCCGAAGAGGGCCATCCCCAGCCAGGGCAGCAGGGCCCGCCAGCGCCGACGGTCCGCCCCCGGGACCAGGAGCGCGGCCAGGGCCAAGATCAACGTGGGCACCCCCGCGTAGGGCAGCTCCACCCGGTCCCACAGCCCCCAGTGGAGCGCGGGTCCTCGGCCGAAGAAGCCCGGCGTGATCAGCCCGATGGCCTGGGTGGGGGCCAGGGAGAAGGGCGTGGTCTCCTGGTAGGTCAGCTGGCTGCGCTCGGTGAAGGGGGTGATCTCCAGGGCGGGCAGGAGGATGGGCGCGGTGAGGAGCAGGGTCACCCCGGCCACAGTGGCGAAGAGGAGGCTGGCCCGGAGCAGGGAGCGGGGCGATCCTGGGCCCAGGCATCCTGCCAGGAGCCAGAACAGGGTGTAGAGGCCCACGGCCAGGCCCAGGTAGAAGGTGCTCTGGGCGTGACCCGCGTAGTTGCCCAGGGCGAACAGGACCCCGGCCAGGACGGCCCAACGGACACTGCCCCTGGTCAGGCCCCGGTGATAGGCGGCCAGCACCCAGGGCATCCAGCTGAGCACGGCGATGAGGTTCAGGTTGCCCAGGTGGATCAGCAGAGGGTCACTGAACTGGAAGGCCAGGGCCGCGAAGAGGGCCGCGAGCCGGGAGAGACGCCGCCCCTGCCATGTCAGGCTGTGCACCAGGACGTAGGTCCCCAGCCCAGCCCAGAAGATGTGCCCCATGACCAGCCACTGCATGGCCTGGTAGGGGAAATCGGGCTTGAGGAGGAAGAGGAGCAGGTTGGGCAGGTAGAGGAAGCCGGCCTGGATGTCGCCGATGAAGGGCGCGCCGCCATAGAGGTGGGGGTTCCAGAGAGGCAGGGTCCACTGGCGGAGCTGGGAGGCGGCGAAGCGGTAGGTGGGGAAGAGGAAGCTGACCAGGTCCCCGCCGTCCGCGGGCTGGTAGACCTCCCCGGTGACCACCCGCCAGAAGAAGCCTAGGGTGAGCAGGGCCAGGATGCCCCCGGCCAGCAGGTCCTTGTGGAAGGGCGAGCCCCGGCGGCGCAGGATCGCCACCGCTGCCAGCCAGATCACCCCCAACGTCCCCAGCCAGACCACGCTCATGGAGTGGGCTGCTCACCGTAGCGGAAGGCGCCCGGGAAATCCTCGGCCACCTGCTTGCGCTTGCCGCTCCAGGCCTCGATCTGAATGCGGTAGACCGTGGTGCGCTTCAGCTCCTCCGGGATAATGGCCCGGTAG
>WGCB01000172.1 GCA_015494005.1 Caldilineaceae bacterium | reverse complement strand
CCTTCCACATGTAGTGGAAGAGGGGTGCGTACTTCCAGGTGCGCCCTTCCATCAGGTGGAGGATGGCCTGGTGGACGGGGCGGGGGAGGAGGATGCCCCGCTCGATCAGGGCGACGAAGATGTGGGCCGTGGCCTGGGCGTCGTGGAGGGCCCGATGGGCGTCCTCCAGGGGGATCCCCAGGGTTTGGGCGAGGAAGCCCAGGTTGTAGCGGCGCAGGCCGGGCAAAAGGATGGTGGCCAGGTCGAAGGTGTCGAGCAGGACCCCGCGCGGGTAGACGCCGTGACTGCGCAGGAAGTTCACGTCGAAGGCCACGTTGTGCCCGACGATGGGCGCGTCCCCCACGAACGCGGCCACATCCCGGCGCACCTGAGCCCACTCGGGTGCGCTGAGGAGCATGTCGTTGTCGATGCCCGTGAGCTGGGCAATGCGGGACGCGAGGTTCCGTCCCGGGTTGACCAGCGTTTGGAACGTGTCCAGGATGGTGCCGTCCAGGAGGAAGCGCACGGCCCCGACTTCGATGATGGTATCCCGTTCCGGGTCCAGTCCGGTTGTTTCCAGATCCAGCGCGACCAGCGGTGCTTCGACGTCCATTCCCTACCCCTTATCTTGACGATGTGACCGGAGGGATTGTAGCATCGAGCCGCCCGCTACGCTAGTGACGGGCGGGTGCAATGCGTGATACGTGATGCGTGATGCGTAATGCGTAACTCGTGTCAAGTCCTGAAATACGTTTAGTCTGGTCCTGCGGATAGTCAGCATTGGCACATTAACAAGTGGCCTCCGTCTCGGGTGGAAAGACCAAGGCAGGTGCCGTGACACGGCCGAGATAGACATCTTCGGGCCGGGCGTAGTTCAGGCTCAGGTGGGGGCGGCAAGAGTTGTAAAGATACACCCCCTCGTTCCATGCCTGCTGAGCCTGCTCGAGCGAGTCGAAGGGGCCCTCAAGGGCGTATTCGTTCTTGAGGGTGCCGATGACCCGCTCGGCAAAGGCATTGTCGTAGGCGTTGCCAACTGCCCCCATGCTGGCGGTGATGCCATGGCTGCGCAACAGGCTCCGGTAGTGGTGACTGGTGTATTGGCTGCCGTGGTCACTGTGATGGATGAGTCCCTCCAGCCCACAGGCGGCGAGGGTGATGGCCCTGTGCAAGGCCACGACCGCTTCCTCGGCGGCCAGGGAAGGGGCCACGTAAGCTGCCAGCAGGTAACGGCTGTACAGGTCCATGACCAGGAACACGTACACAAAGCGGCCATTGCGCAGGCGGATGTAGGAGATGTCCACCACCCAGACCTGGTGAATGGCGTTCACCGTCAGGCCCGGCAGGCGGTTGGGCACCCGCAGGTGGCCCGGCCAGGTGGTGCGGGTGGGCTTCTTCTGGCGGGGCACCAGCAAGTCGTGGGCCCGGAGCAGGGCGAAGAAGCGGTCCCGACCGATGGCTATGCCCTCCTGGGCCAGCATGGGGCGCAGAAGGTCCAGCAATTTGCGTCCTCCCATGCGCGGGTGTTTTTGCCGCAGCATGTGCACCAGGTCGAGGATGTAGGTCTCCTGGACCTCACGTGTCTGGTTGCGCCGACGGGCCTGATAGTGGGCTTGTGGTTGGATGCCGAACAACGCTGTGACTTGAGCCATGGTTATCTCCAATCCCCGTTGGTGGGCCTCATGGTAGAGGGCATCGATGACCCAGGAGCGTTTTTTTTAGCCAGGTCTGTCCCAAAGGCCTCCTGGTAGAGGGCCAGGGTCTTTTCGAGGGCCATCTTTTCCATCAGGGTCTGGGCCAACGCCTCCTGCAGGCGAGCAATCTCTTGCCGGAGCTTGGGCACCTGGTCGGCTTCCTCTGCCGTCTGAATGCGCATCACCCGATGGCGGAGACCCTCTCGTCCGTACTTGCGAATCCATTGTTGGATGGTGCTGCCACCGCCAATGCCGTACTTACGGCGCAACTCCTCGATGGTGGCCCCATCCTCGTACTCACGCACTACATGACGCTTGAAGGCTTCGCTGTAACGCTTAACGGTCTGTGACATGTCTTGTCCCTCCTTGTCCGAATGGATGAGTAGTCAGTACCTTACCAGTAAACATATATCAGGACAACACAGCGTAATTCAAGGCCACGTTGGCGTTGCTGAGACAACGCTATCTTCACGCCGGGCAATTACTCGTTACTTGTTACTCATGTTGCATTTACCGCACCAATCCCGACTTTAAGTCCAACTTTATCGTTAATCGTCAATCGTTCATCGTTTTACTCAAAACTCCCCCATGAGCCCCTGGGGGCGCAGGATGACGATGATGAGGTAAAGCGCGTACACGGGGATGTCTTTGATGGCCGGGTTCAGGTAGAATCCGGATAGGGCCTGGACGACGCCGATGATGATCCCCGCAATGAAAGCGCCTTCCACGCTCCCAAATCCCCCTAAAGCGACGGTGACAAAGGCAATAAGGCCGAAAACCGCGCCTACCTCCGGGTAAATGTAGAAGAAATTGGCCAGAAGGGCGCCGGCAATGCCCAAAGACCCCGCGCCGATGGCCCACGTCCAGGAGAACATGCGCTCCGGGTTGATGCCCATCAAACTGGCGGCCTCCCGATCCTCCGCGGTGGCCCGAAGCCCCCGAC
>WGCB01000171.1 GCA_015494005.1 Caldilineaceae bacterium | reverse complement strand
GGCCTGGTGGGCCCCAACGGCAGCGGCAAGACCACCCTGCTCCGGGTGCTGGCCGGGCTGGAGTCCAGCGACGAGGGCCAGATCCAGGTGGCCCGGCAGGCGCGCATCGGCTACCTGCCCCAGGATCCGCCCCCAGCCGGGGACGAGACCCTCTTCCAGCATCTGCTCTCCGTCTTCCAGGAGCTGCTGGCCGAGCGGGAGGCGCTCCAGGCCCTGGAGCAGCGCATGGAGGAGCCGGACTGCCCGCCGGAGGAGCTGGCCCGCATCCTGGCCGAGTACGGAGAGCGGCAGCAGGCCTTCGAGGCGGCCGGCGGCTACACCCTGGAGCAACGGGTGAAGTTCGTGCTCACCGGCCTGGGCTTCCCCCAGGAGCTCTGGGATCAGCCCCTGGCCCACCTGAGCGGCGGCCAGCGCACCCGGGCGCTCCTGGGGCGGCTGCTCCTGGAGGAGCCGGACCTGCTCTTGCTGGACGAGCCCACCAACCACCTGGACGTGGCCTCCGTGGAGTGGCTGGAGCAGCAGCTGGTCAGCTGGCCCGGCAGCCTGGTGGTGGTCTCCCACGACCGCTACTTCCTGGACACGGTGGCCACCCGCATCTGGGAGCTCTTCCAGCACCGCCTGGAGGTCTACCGGGGCAACTACAGCCAGTATCGCCAGCAGCGGGCCCAGCGCCTGGCCCACTGGCGCGCCGAGTATGAGAAGCAACAGCGCTTCATCCAGGAGACCCAGGAGTTCATCCACCGCTACAAGGCGGGCCAGCGCAGCAAGGAGGCCCGGGGCCGGGAGACCCGCCTGAAGCGCTTCCTGGCCGAGGAGGCCCTGCCCCCACCACCCAGCCTGCCCCAGCTTCGCCTGCCCTTGCAGACGGACAAACGCAGCGGGGATCTGGTTCTGCGCACCCGCCACCTGCTGGTGGGCTATCCGGATGCTCCCATCCTGCAGGTCCCGGACCTGGAGCTGCGCCGGGGACGGGTGGCGGCCCTCATCGGCCCCAACGGCGCGGGCAAGAGCACCCTGGTGCGCACCATCCTGGGGGAGCTGGAGCCCCTGGCCGGATCCCTGCAGCTGGGGACTGGCGTGGAGCTAGGCTACCTGCCCCAACACCACGTGGGGGCCGGCTACGGCCTGATGGACCCGGACCAGACGGTGCTGGACGCGCTGCTGGAGGTGCGCAACCTGCCCCTGGCCCAGGCCCGGAACTTCCTGGCCCAGTTCCTCTTCCGGGGGGACGACGTCTTCAAGCCGGTGAAGGCGCTCTCCGGCGGCCAGCGCAGCCGTCTGGCCCTGGCTCGGCTGGCCCTCCAGGGCGCCAATTTCCTGCTCCTGGATGAGCCCACCAACCATCTGGACCTGGACAGCCAGGAGATCCTTCAGGAGACCCTGCGCCAGTTCAACGGCACCATCCTGATGGTGACCCACGACCGGGCCCTGGTGGATGCCCTGGCCACGGAGCTCTGGCTGGCCCAGCCCGGGCGGCCCGGCTCCCTGGAGATCTTCCCGGGGAACTGGCGGCAGTGGCTGGCGGAGCGGGCCCGGCGCGCGGAGGAAGGCTCCACCCAACCAGCCAGGGAGCGACCGGCCTCCACGGCCCAGGCCCACCGGGAGCGCCAGCGGGAGGAGCGGCGGCGCCGGGATCGGGCCCGGCGTCAAGCCCAGGAGGCCAGCCGGCTGGAGGCGCAGATCCACGACCTGGAGAGCCGCATGGCCCAGCTGGAGCAGGCCATGGCCCAGGCCAGCCAGGCCCAGGAGTTCGACCGGGTCCACCGGCTGCACCGGGAGCACCAGTCCCTGGATCAACAGCTGGGCCAGCTCTGGGAGCGGTGGATGCTCCTGACCGAGGGGGCGGAGGCCCAGGCGGGCCGGTGAGCCGGCGGAACGTCCCTGGGGCAACCCCACGGGCCCTGATTGCGTAGACCACACAGGAAAGGCAGGTTCCTATCTCAATGACGGCGCGTTCTCTCGTCATCGGTGTGACGGGCAACATCGCAACCGGCAAAAGTACGGTCCTGGAGTACCTGCGCTCCAAGGGGGCGCTCATCATCGACGCGGACAAGTTGGCCCACCAGGCCATGGCGCCAGGCGGCCCGGCCTACCAGGAGGTGGTGGCGGCCTTCGGGAAAGAGATCCTGAACCCGGACGGCACCATCAACCGCAAGGCCCTGGGCCAGATCGTCTTCGCCGATCCGGAGGCCCTGCGTCGCCTGGAGCGGATCCTCCACCCCCGGGTCTTCGAAATGGTCAAGGAGGCTATCGCCCAGGCGCCCTCCCCGGTGGTGGTGCTGGAGGCCGTCAAGCTGCTGGAGGCGGGGCTTTCCTCCACCCTCTGCGACGAGATCTGGGTGGTCACCGCCAGCCAGGAGACCCAGCTGCGCCGTCTGAAGGAGACCCGGGGCATGGACGAGGCCCAGGCTCGCCGCATCATGGCCGCCCAGTCGCCCCAGGCTGCCAAGGTGAACCAGGCGGATCGGGTGATCCGCAACGACGGCACCCTGGAGGAACTCTACGCCCAGCTGGACGCCATCTGGGCCGATCTGCAACGCCGCTACCCCAACCGTCTGGGCGACCTGGCCCGGCGTGGGGAGCAGGATCTGGAGGACAGGAGGAACCGTGGAGCCCCTGAAACGTCTTTGGAATGAGCACCCTGTGCTGGCCAACTGGCTGGTCCTGGCTCTGGGCATGGTGGTCATCCTGGTGCTGAACGCTCGGCACATCGACTTCCTGCCCGGCCAGTGGGCCGCCCTCATTGGAGCCACCGTGCTCCTGGCCGGCCTCTGTGCCTGGATCATCAGCTGGGAATGAACGCTGGAAACGAGCCGATCTGGCTGTGAGTGACTGGATTGTGGACAACCGACTATGAGCAAACGAGACTACTACGAAGTGCTGGGCGTGGACCGAAACGCGGACGCCAGCACCATCAAGAAGGCCTTCCGCCGGCTGGCCCAGAAATACCACCCGGACGTGAACTCCTCCCCGGAGGCGGAGGAGCGCTTCAAGGAGATCAACGAGGCCTACCAGGTCCTCAGCGATGAGCAGAAGCGGGCGGCCTACGACCGCTTCGGCCACGCGGCCACCGGACCGGGCGGCGCAGGCTTCAACGACTTCGCCGGCGGTTTCGGGGACCTGGGCAGCATCTTCGAGGAGATCTTCGCGGGCTTCGCGGGGGGTGGAGGCCGAAGCCGACGCCGAGCTCCCCGCCGTGGCGCGGACCTGCGGGTGGACGTGCAGCTGACCTTCGAGGAGGCGGCCTTTGGCACGGAGAAAGAGCTGCAGGTGCCCCGCATGGAGGTCTGTGATCGCTGCCAGGGCAGCGGCGCGGAGCCGGGCACATCCCCCCAGCGCTGCGCCACCTGCGGCGGCAGCGGCGAGGTGCATCGGCGCCAGCACAGCCCCCTCTTCGGCACCGTGGTCACCGCCACCACTTGCCCCAACTGCGGCGGCAGCGGCGAAGTGATCACCACGCCCTGCACCAAATGCCGGGGGCGCAAGCGAGTGCGGGTCACCCGCAAGCTGAACGTGAACATCCCCGCGGGGGTGGACGACGGCACCCGCATCCGCCTGGCCGGGGAAGGGGAGGCCGGCACCCTGGGTGGGCCTCCGGGCAACCTCTACGTGGTCATCAGCGTGGAGCCTCACGAGATCTTCCAGCGGGACGGCTTCGACATCCACATGGAGCTGCCCATCAACTTCGCCCAGGCCGCGCTGGGGGCCACGGTGAAGGTCCCCACCCTGGACGGTGGCCAGCAGGAGCTGGAGATCCCGCCTGGCACCCAGACGGGCAAGACCTTCCGCCTGCGGGGGCTGGGCATCCCCCGGCTCCAGCGCAGCGGGCGAGGGGACATGCTGGTCACCGTGCGGGTCCTCACCCCGGTGAACCTGACGGACGAGCAGCGGGAGCTGCTTCGGCGCCTGGGCGAGTCCTTCGGGGACAACAACATCGGCGCCAATCACAAGAAGGGGCTCTTCGAGCGGTTCTTCGGCCACGATTGAGTTCGGTTGAATTCGGTCGGCTGAATTCAGTCGGCGAGCCCGATGGGCGAAAAACGAGTGCAGCTTCAGGGGCGGAGGGTGGACTGGCCAGAACCTTCCGCCTTTTTCCTGCCCAAGAGGCGGGCCCGCCAGGCCTCCCAGGATTGGAGGCCGATGCCGGCGAGGATGATGGCCAGGCCCATCACCGCGCTGAGCCGGACCGGCTCGTCCAGCAGCAGGAGGACGTAGATCAGGGAGAGGAAGGGGGTCAGGTAGAGGGCGTTGGAGATGACGAAGGTGTCCCCGTGCTCCAGGGCCTTGAACCAGAAGATGTAGGTCACCCCGTTGATGAGCAGGCCGTTGAGGAGCAGCCAGGGCCAGATCCCCGGTGGGGGCCATTCCAGCCGGGAGAAGAGGAGCAGGGTGGGCGTCACCAGGAGCAGGGCGGCGAGGAAGTAGACGTGGGCGGCCACGGTGGGGTCGAAGCGCTTGTCCTTGCCCAGGACCGAGAAGAGGGCGAAGACCAGGGCCCCGCTCAGGGCCAGCAGGTCCCCGCTCAGGCTGGTGAAGCTCACCGAGAGGAGTCGCCCCTGGGTCACGATGACCACCACGCCCAGGAAGCTCACCGCCACCGCCAGGACCTTGCGGCCAGTCAGGGCCTCGCCCAGGAGGAGCACGGCCAGCAGGGAGACCAGGATGGGCCAGGTGTAGGCCAGGATGAAGC
>WGCB01000170.1 GCA_015494005.1 Caldilineaceae bacterium | reverse complement strand
GGCCCGCACCCCGGCCATGCCCGTCCTCAACCCGGCCCACGCCACCGGGGAGGTGCTCAGCTCCTACCAGGCCGGGGTGCGGGCCCTCCGCGCGGACGGGCGGCCCCTGCTGGGAACCCTCCTGGCCCTGGGGGATCAGCCCCACATCCCCTGGCCGGTGATCCGTGCCCTGGTCATCCAGGCCCGCTCCACCCCGGAGCGCATCGTGGTCCCCAGCCACAACCGACGTCGGGGCCACCCCATCTTCCTCCCCCGCTCCCTCTGGGACGAGCTCCTGGCCCTGGGCCCGGACGCCACCCTGCGGGACCTCCTGCACCGCCACACCGAACAGATCCGCTACGTCACCGTCGCCACCGACGCGGTGCTCCGGGATCTGGATACCTTCGAGGAGTATCAAGCCCTATGTCCACCATCTACCACCGCCTGAAAGATCTCCTGGACCAAGGCCTGCCCGTGGCCATGGCCACCATCACCCAGGCCCGGGGATCCGTGCCCCGGGAAGTGGGGGCCAAGATGATCGTCCACCCCTACGGCCAGCACGTGGGCACCGTGGGCGGCGGCTGCGGGGAGGCGGACGTGATCCGGGCCGGGCTGGACACCATCCAGGAAGGCGAGCCCCGCACCGTCCACGTGGACCTGACCGACGACATCTCCATGCAGAGCCTGGGGGTCTGCGGCGGGGTCATGTCCCTTTTCGTGGAGCAGCCCCTGGAGCCGGCCCTGCTGGAGGCTCTGCTGGAGGCCATCGACCGGCGGGAGCCCGCAGCCCTGCTCACCGTCACCGCGGCGGAGGGGGCGCTGGCCCCGGCTCGAGGACGTCACGCGGTGCTGCGGCCGGAGCAGGAGCCCTCCCTGGTGGGGGATCTGGGCCTGGGCGACCTGACCGGGCAGTTGCTCCAGGACGCGGGCCAGGCCATCCAGGCCAAGGAGCACCGTCTCCTGGGCTACGAGACCGAGGACGGCTCCGTGCAGGTCTTCGTGGAGGTCCAGGCCCGGCCGCCCCACCTGATCATCGTGGGGGCAGGGCACATCGCCGTGCCCCTGGCCGCGGTGGCCAAGATCGCCGACTTCCAGGTGACCGTCCTGGACGACCGGCCCCAGTACGCCCATCCCGGCCGTTTCCCCACCGCGGACCGGGTGGTGGCCGGCCCCTTCCGGGAGGAGCTGGCCCGCCTGCGCCAGGGCCGGCCCACCTTCGACAGCGACACCTACATCGTCCTGGTCACCCGGGGGCACCAGCACGACGTGGCTTGTCTGCTGGAGGTGCTGGACGATCCCGTGGCCTACATCGGCATGATCGGCAGCCAGCGGCGCATCCGGGCGGTCTACGAGCTGCTGGAGCGGGAGCAGGGCATCCCGGCGGAGAAGTTCGACCGCATCCACGCGCCGGTGGGGCTGGACATCGGCGCCATCACCCCCGCGGAGATCTCCGTGGCCATCATGGCCGAGGTGATCAACGTGCGCCGGGGCGGCCGCACCCCCGGGCTGAGCCAGCGGATCCGAGAGGAGCGCCAGGCCCGTCGCCGTCGGGTGGCCCCGGCCCAGGGCTAGGCCAGGCTCGCCTCCGGGGGCCGGATCCATCGGATCAAACCTGGACAACTGGCCAGGCTGGAGGCTGTTCCCTGGGTGGGTGCGTTGCTCCCTGGCCTGGGCTACACTGGGCCTGGAAGGAAATCACAGGCGCCTGCTTCGGCCGCGTGCATCGGACGGTCCCGGACCACACCGGACCATCGGGTAGATCCACAGGCAGGGCCAGGGCCGAGCAGAGCAGATGCGATTCGACTACTCTGTGGGAGGGTGACATGTACCGAAAGATCCTGATTCCCTTGGACGGCTCCAGCCTGGCAGAGCGGGTGTTGGCCCACGTGGAGCTGATGTTCTCCCCGAAGAAAGTGGAGATCTACCTGCTGCGGGTGGTGACCCTCTACGGCTACCGGGACGTGCTGCGGCCGGACATGGTGGCGGAGCTGGCCCCCCCGGCCCTGGACGTGGACAAGCTCTACGAGGAGGCCCGGGACTACCTGCGCCTGAAGAAGGGCGAGCTGCGGGAGATGGGCTACACCGTCTACACCCACGTCACCGCGGGGGATGTGGCCGCCACCATCTGCGAGTTCGCGGACGCCCAGGACGTGGACCTCATCGCCATGACCACCCACGGCTACTCCGGCCTCACCCGGTGGCTCATCGGCAGCGTGGCGGACCGGGTGGTGCGCAGCGCAGAGCGGCCCGTGCTGCTGGTGCGGCCCTCCATGGAGACGCCCGCGGAGACGGAGCTGCGCCAGATCCTGGTGCCCCTGGACGGCTCGGAGTTGGCCGAGCAGGCCCTGCCCCACGCGGTGACCCTGGCCAAGGACAACAACGCCACCATCCTCCTGGTCCAGGCCATCTTGCCACTGGAGGAGCTGGTCCTCTACATGCCCCTGGGCGCGCCGGAGTTCCTCAGCGACATCTCCACCGAGGAGCTGAAGCAGCAGGCGGAGAAGTACCTGAAACAGGTCCAGGACCGGCTGCAGGCGGAGGGCGTCGCCAGCGAGGTCGCTGTGGTGGAGGGGCGCCCCGCGGACGTGATCGTCGATCTGGCCGAGCGGGAGGGCGTGGGCCTGATCGTCATGAGCACCCATGGCCGCTCTGGCCTGGGTCGCTGGGTCTTCGGCAGCGTGGCGGACAAGGTGCTGCACAGCGCCTCCCGGCCCCTGCTCCTGGTGCGGGGAAGCCGCTCCGAGCAGGCGGTAGAGGGGGAGGACACATCCGAGGAAGCATCTCAGGAGGGAAAGACGAGCTGAACGAAGCTCGTTCCAGCAGGACGGGATCGCCTAGCACCTGGTCTTGAGCTTGGGCCAGGCGATTTCCTTTGCGAGGAGAGGAGGGGGCTGGTCGTTGCGGATCTCATTCAGCTAGCCTTGTCAAAGGAGAGAAAGCATGTCAGCCGAAGTTGTCCAGGCTCCCGAAAAGGGGACCCAACCGGAGGAACAGGCCCAAAAGTGGGTCTATCTGTTCGACGAAATCGAGCAAGCGGAGGCCCGGGTCGGCGGTGACTGGGACGCGGTCCGGGCGCTGCTGGGCGGCAAGGGCGCCAACCTGGCCGAGATGACCCGCCTGGGCATCCCCGTGCCCCCAGGCTTCACCGTGACCACCGAGGCCTGCATGGCCTACCTGCGGGCCGGGGAACAGTTCCCGCCTGGGCTGTGGGAGCAGGTCCTGGACGCCATCCACGAGCTGGAGGAGAAGACGGGCAAGAAGTTCGGGGATCCCTCCAATCCCCTGCTGGTCTCCAGCCGATCCGGGGCCAAGTTCTCCATGCCCGGCATGATGGACACGGTCCTGAACATCGGCCTGAACGACGAGACGGTGGAAGGATTGGCCCGCCTGACCGGCGATCCCCGCTTCGCCTACGACTCCTACCGCCGCCTGATCCAGATGTTCGGCAGCGTGGTCATGGGTGTCCCGGACGAGCCCTTCGAGGAGGTGCTGGCCGAGTACCGGCGCAAGCGAGGCGTGGAGACGGACGCGGAGCTCACCGCGGAGGACTGGAAGGCCATCGTGAAGGAGTTCAAGCGCATCGTCCGCCACCACACGGGCCATGACTTCCCCCAGGATCCCTGGACCCAGCTGCGCCTGGCCATCGAAGCGGTCTTCAAGTCCTGGAACGGCAAGCGAGCCGTGGACTACCGCAACGCGGCCGGCATCCCCCACGACCTGGGCACCGCGGTGAACATCGTCACCATGGTCTTCGGCAACATGGGGGACGACTCCGCCACCGGCGTGGCCATGACCCGCAACGCCACCACCGGCGAGAAGAAGCTGGAGGGGGATTACCTGACCAACGCCCAGGGCGAGGACGTGGTGGCCGGCATCCGCCTGACCAAGCCCATCGAGGAGCTGCGCAAGGAGATGCCTGAGCTCTACCAGCAGCTGCAGGAGGTGGCCCAGAAGCTGGAGCGGCACTTCCGGGACATGCAGGACATGGAGTTCACCATCGAGAAGGGCAAGCTCTGGCTCCTCCAGACCCGGAACGGCAAGCGCACGGCCCAGGCCGCGGTGCGCATCGCAGTGGACCTGGCCGAGGAAGGGCTCATCAGCCGGGAGGAGGCGGTGCTCCGGGTGGAGCCGGACCAGGTGGACTTCTTCCTGCACCCCCAGTTCGATCCCGAGTCCAAGGAGAAGGCCGTGGCCGAGGGGCGGCTCCTGGCCACTGGGCTGAACGTCTCCCCTGGCGCGGCGGTGGGCGTGGTGGCCTTCGACGCGGACCTGGCCGAGGCCTGGGCCAAGGAGGGCAAGCCGGTGATCATGGTGCGGCCGGAGACCAAGCCCGACGACGTCCACGGCATGCTGGCGGCCCAGGGCATCCTCACCAGCCGGGGTGGCCGCACCAGCCACGCGGCCCTGGTGGCTCGCCAGTTCGGCAAGCCAGCGGTGGTGGGCGTGGCGGCCCTGGATATCGACCTGGATCACCGCATCATGTGGGTGGGGGAGCACGAGATCAAGGAGGGCGAGTGGATCTCCATCGACGGCACCACGGGCCAGGTCTTCCTGGGCAAGCTGGAGACCCGGGTGCCGGACATCTCCGACCCCTGGCTGAAGCGGCTCCTCTCCTGGGCAGACGAGTTCCGGAAGTTGGGCGTCTGGACCAACGCGGACTACCCCCAGGACGCCCAGCGGGCCCGGGAGTACGGCGCGGAGGGCATCGGCCTCTGCCGCACGGAGCACATGTTCTTCGAGACGGACCGGCTGCCCCTGGTCCAGCGCATGATCATGACCGAATCCCCCACGGAGCGCCGGGAGGTCCTGGAGGCCTTGCTGCCCCATCAGCGGGAGGACTTCAAGGGGCTCTTCCGGGTGATGGACGGCCTGCCGGTGATCATTCGCCTCATCGACCCGCCCCTCCACGAGTTCCTGCCCTCCTACGAGGAGCTGGTCCACGACCTGTCGGACAAGAAGATCCGCTTGCTCCGGGCCGGCACCCTGAAGGAGGTGGACGATCTGCTCCACACCATCGAGGAGGAAGAGCAGGTGCTGGCCCGTGTGGAGAACCTGCGAGAGGCCAACCCCATGCTGGGCCGGCGAGGCGTGCGCCTGGGCATCGCCATGCCCGAGCTGACCCAGATGCAGGTGCGGGCCATCTTCGAGGCGGCCTGTGAGGTGGCCCAGGAAGGGGTGGATGTGCATCCCGAGGTGATGATCCCCCTGACCAGCCACGTGAACGAGCTGAAGGTCCAGAAGGCCCGGCTGGAAGAGGTGGCCAAGCAGGTCATGGAGGAGCAGGGCGTCCAGGTGGACTACAAGTTCGGCACCATGATCGAGATCCCTCGGGCCGCCCTCACCGCGGACCAGATCGCCCAGGAGGCCGACTTCTTCTCCTACGGCACCAACGACCTGACCCAGACCACCTTCGGCATCAGCCGGGACGACGCGGAGTCCGGCTTCCTCATCGACTACCTGCGCATGGGGATCCTGCCGGAGAATCCCTTCGCCACCCTGGATCAGGAAGGCGTGGGCCAGCTCATCGCCATGGGCGTGGAGAAGGGCCGGGCCGCCAAACCGAGCCTGGAGGTGGGCATCTGCGGCGAGCACGGCGGGGATCCCAAGAGCATCGAGTTCTGTCACGGCGTGGGGCTGAACTACGTGAGCTGCTCCCCCTTCCGGGTGCCGGTGGCTCGCCTGGCCGCGGCCCACGCCGCTCTGAAGGAGAAACAGGAAGCCTAATACCTGGTTTGGCGACGGGGAAACGGGTGTACAGGGGAACGGACAAGGAGTTGGGGAGAGGAGCCATCCCCTCCCCAACTCCCGCCCCAGGGACCGTCGCCAGTTGGCACAGTTCGTCTTCACACAAAGGAGGGTAGCCCATGTTCGTACG